>JAGLZW010000014.1 GCA_023131225.1 Candidatus Bathyarchaeota archaeon
CTTGATGCAGCTATTAGACGCCAAACGGTGGAACGAAGCGCTTAGAACCGCTGAAGAATTTGGCGTTTCAAGAAAGGGTTTATCAGCTCTGAAAGAGGTTTTTGAAGCTAAGGGAAAAGACGCTTCCAAGGTCCTAACTGACGTAAAGAAAAAGCTAGGGGAATATGAGAGTCCGGTTACAGCAGTAGATAACCTGCAGCAAATCATTGAGTTATGCAAAGAAAGCGGAGTTAAATTCAACATGTCAATTGAAACAGGATTTGCACGAGGCTTAGAATACTATACTGGAATGATTTTCGAGCCGCTTGTACCTGAGATGGAGATTTCACTAGGCGGCGGTGGACGATATGATAAACTCGTTGAACTGTTTGGAGGTGAGCCTACACCGGCAGTAGGAGTTGCTCACGGGCTGGATCGCATCGCGCTGGCAATAGACAAACAAAACGTCACGCTGAAGATTTCTAAGAAAATCGTGGCGGTTATTCCCATTGGTGAAAAGGCAGTTTCCAAAGCTTTTGCAATAGCGTTGCAGCTAAGAAAAAGGGGAATAGCTGTAGAATTAGAGGTTATGGGGCGAACAGTTTCGCGAGCGTTACAGGATGCTGACAGAAGGAAAATGGCATACGCTGTTATTCTAGGTCCGAAGGAGCTTGAAAAAGGTAAAGTGATGCTGAGAGACATGGAAAAGCGTCAGCAACGCCCAATCAACATTGATGACATATCTGAAGAAGTTTCGAAGAAGATGAGTTAGATGTTTGTAGAGGGTGGTTCAGGAACGGGTATAGCTTTAGGTTTTCGCCTTACCAACTCAAAAATCGCAATCACACCAAAGATGATTAGTGCTACCCACAAAAATGCACCTAAGAAAATGTTTGCCAACCAACTAAGAGATAGAAAATCCATTTCAGCAGAATAGTAATCCAGTGATAAACCGAAAATGGAAAAGTAAAAATTGAAATACCAGTGAAGCAAAATCGGCGCTTGAACCCCATAGTAAAGATACGCCAAAGCAAAAACTGCGCCGCTCACTGTTGCTGGAGCTATTTTACCTAGCTCCCAATTACCAAAATAGTGGGCGATACCGAAAAGAAAAGCAGTTAGGAATATCATCATCCATTCGGCCCAGAAAACCCCTCCAAGCAAGCCAGCTTCACCGATGGTTCTCAAACCGATCATCTTCTTAGCCTTTTCAGGCTGCAAAACAGATAGAATGCACGTCTTTAATCGTTGGCTCCAAGAAAAGCCAGGTCTCGTTCTTTTTCCAGCAACAAAAATGTAAGTCGCTAGGAAAGTTCCTATTGGAATTATCCGGAACAATATCTCTTCGACTAGTGGAGCCCGCGAAAATCGTAGGAAGTCCAAGAAAGGCTCATCTGTAATGCGTGGCTCTCCTATGGGAATTCCACTCTGCGTCTGAAAGAAATGTAATACGATTGTGACCACTAGCAACATGGATGTTATTGCTGGCATAGCAAGCAAGTTGTTGCTGAAAGGACTTCGTTTAGTATCAACAGAAAAGAATTCTCGGACTCTGCTGGGAAGATCATCCCTGTACCTCCAAGCGGCAGCAAAACAAAAAGCAAATATCCACCAGAGAAATAAATAATAGAGCCCAGCGTTTATGGTTATCTCCATATCTACAATGAGCAAGGGATATAGCCTTATTGGTCCTTGGCTGAATGTTAGCCCTTCTGCAGTGGAGAAAAAAACCAGAATCCCCAAGCCCATCGAAAGCATGTATGTTAGGATGATGAAAAAACCGACTATGAAAATGATGGCGAAAAGAAGTTTTTGAAGTGTTTCAGATAAACTTGAGGTCATAGTGTACCCCGTTTACGATTAAACAAGGGATATGTTTCTATTAACTTTAATCCAAGTGTTAACCGAGTATACTGTCTAAGACACGATTTGCCGACGCATCCACTTCTTTCATGTTTTTGTCTGTTCTTGAAATATGATTGAAGGATACGCTTTGAAAATGTTGTTGGAGTTCACGAACTTTCAGCCAAAGCACTTCCAGTCGAGGATTTCTAACTTGATATTCTCCATTAAGCTGCTTTACTATTAGTTCGCTGTCTAGAAAACAGTGCACATAACCCTTTGTAAAGTCATGTGCTAGTTGAAGGGCTTCTATTAGCGCTTCATACTCAGCTTGGTTGTTAGTTTTCCTTCCCAAAAACTTGGAAAATTTCTTCGCCACAACCCCATTTTCGTCCACTATCTTAATGGCGACCGCTGCTGGTCCAGGGTTTCCCCTAGAAGCTCCATCAGAATATGTCCACAATTGCCTCAATTCTTTAGACTGCAACCGGTAGACCTTCGATGAAATATTGGCAGATAAAAGCTAATAAAAGATGTCCGTGTTACGCCCAGCCTAGAAACTTCAGAATCATTCGCAGACTAACAAGCACAAGCACCAGGCCAAAAATTCGTCTCAGATTCCTGCTTGAAACACGCTTGGAAACGTAAGCACCAATTTGCGCTCCGAAAATGACGCCAACAATGAGAACAAGTGCAAAACCAAACTGAACATTACCGAGATATATGTGAGTCGCCACTCCAGCAATTGAAGTAAAAACCATGATAAAAACTGAAGTAGCAACCGCGAGATGCATGGGAAAGGAAAGAGCAAAATGCAGAATCGGCACCATTAAAGCACCGCCACCAATACCTAACAAGCCTGATGAAACGCCAGCAAGGAAACTCAAGGGCAAGCCAAGTTTCATATCTGCACTATATCCAAAGATTTTATCATCCGAGTCTACGAGGCTTCGCTTCCAGCCAGTTTTACGATTTTTTTCTAGCTTGTTGCCCAGATTGTATGGAAAAAACATTCGAAAGGCGACATAGAGTATTAACAAAGCAAAAATCAATATTAAATATTCTTTCGCAATTGCAGTTGTCAAATATGCTCCCAAGAGGGAGCCAGGTATTGTAACTGTGGCTAAGAGCAGCCCAACTTTATAGTCTATCCTTTTTTGTCTTGCATAGCCACTCATAGACGACAATGCCTTAAACATTATCATCGTAAGGCTTGTTCCCGCTGCCATTTGTGGAGAAAATTCGATGCTTAAGGGTAATAATTGCAGAGCAGGTACAATGAAAACTCCGCCTCCGATGCCCAGCATAGCTGCAATGATGCCCACGAAAAGAGCTAGGATGGGGAGAAAAACTGTTTCAAATATTGTCGTTGAGCCTCACCACGCCTCTTGGTAGATTGCCAAACAGTGAC
>JAGLZW010000015.1 GCA_023131225.1 Candidatus Bathyarchaeota archaeon
TGTAAGACGTGTAATGTAGCCTTACCGCGTGTGGAAGCATAGGTTGAGCAAATCTCGTAAAAAACGGACTTCGTTGGAGCGTTTTCGCCTTAAAAAAACATTGGACATGCTGGCTCGCAAGGAAGGGCGCGGAACAGAGCTTGTTAGCTTATACGTTCCTCCGGGAAAGCAAATCAGTGAGGTTCTTAACACACTTAGGCAGGAACGTGGAACTGCTGCAAACATAAAGTCTGACACAACGAGAAGCAACGTCCAAGACGCCATTACAAAGGTTCAGCAGCGTTTAAAATTATTTAAGAGAGTGCCTGAAAGGGGCTTGGTGATCTTCAGCGGTGCAATACCGCAGAATGGCCCAGGCAGTGAGAGAAACGAAACTTATGTTTTGACCCCGCCAGAGCCAATTAATATAAACTTGTATCGGTGTGATTCAAAATTTCACACGGAGTATCTGCTGGAAATGTTGAAGGAGAAGGATGCTTATGGAATTTTGCTTGTGGATTCTAGTGAAGCTACTTTCGCGGTTTTGCAGGGTAGGCGTTTGAACATCGTTAAGGAGACTACTTCTGGTGTTCCAGGTAAGATGCGTGCAGGGGGGCAGTCGGCAAGGCGTTTTGAGCGTCAAAGAGAGGCTAAAATACTGGAATTTTTTAGTCGTGTCGGCAGCCATGCCACGGACATTTTTCTTGGGATAGAGAATTTGAAGGGCATAATTGTCGCAGGTCCCGGGCCGATAAAATATGATTTCCTGAAGGGAGACTATCTGCATTATCAGTTGAAAGACAAAGTCATTTCTACTATTGACTCTGCCTACGTAGGCAAGCAGGGAGTGAAGGAGGTTGTTGAGAAGGCACCGGAGATTATGCGACAAGTTCGCTATGTAGAAGAGAAGAGGCTCGTGCAGAGTTTTCTTTACCAGGTTGGGCATGATACTGGTTTGGCTACTTATGGCGAAGAGGAAGTTAGGCGTGCTTTGAAAATGGGGGCAGTGAGGACTTTGCTGCTCTCTGATGCATTGGATATAGCTCGAGTAACGGTGAACTGTGCAACGTGTGACTATAGCAGGAAAGAGACGGTGAAGAGTCGAGAGGTTGAAGGTCTTCGGCAAAGCCTTATGGGTCAGCCATGCCCAAAATGCAAGTCGCCATCTCTTACTGCAGATAAGACAGAAGACATTGTTGAGGAAATGGCAGAGCTGGCTGAGCACGCAAATGCAGATGTGGAGATTGTGTCAACGGATACGGAGGAGGGGCAGATGTTGAAGAATGCGTTCGGAGGAATCGCAGCCATATTACGCTTCAAAATTTAGTACGCTTTTCAGTTGAAAGCCACACTCGAAACAGCTTTATCCAGCAACTATTAAAATCCCGAAAATGCTCAATCATATTTAACATTTATCAGACTCTTATCAGGAGCCAGATAGAATCCCGAAGGTAAGTTGGACATACACACGCTCAAAGAGTTACCTCCTTAAACAACAGTACCGAAGCTTACGATACACTATTAGACAATTTCTAAATCACTCAACCAAGATAAATTACATCGAAACTTCATGAACCCAATTGACATACTAAGCATACTCTTCCAATACAGCCTCCTACACTTATACATGCCAATAGTTAAAAGCGTAGGTTTCTCGCACCCCCTCACATTCACTATAATCACCGCCCACAACACCTTCAGCCTAACCTACCTGCTCTTCACAGTGGCCGTCGCCTACCCTGCCCTCCGCAAAAAAGCGTGGCTTATACCCGCTGCAGTAACCATAATATGGGCAATAATCTGTATCAACTTAATGGTAACGTTAAACATTTCTACTACGACTGCAATCGCCGCTGTCCTTCCCCATGGATGGCTTGAATTCACAGCAATAGCTTATTGGACAAACGCTATGCGCAAAGCCACACAAAACAACAACATGCCAAAACCAATCAACACTCCAACCTTCAAAGAATACCTCAAAGCCTTGACAAGGCCTAAAAAGCTAATGACCCTAGTCAAAACAGACATGAAAGTCTCATTCAGAGCAACAAAGCTTTCATTAGGAACTCTCTGCCGAAACCTCAAGAAAGCTTACGTAACTACGTTAATCCTAATTGCAACGGCGGCTCTGATAGAAACCTATATGACACCTCAAATAATGTTTCTTATCAAAAACCTTTAAGGGATGAGAAGGAACAGAAGAAAGGGGGAGGGGCTAATAACCAAAAATCCCTTTTCCGTTCCAGTCCCACTTTCCCCAGGAACTAAAAAAAGGAGAGATAAAAGAGTTCTTTTCAGCTCAGCAGATCCTTATAGACGCGGTTGTGGTCCACGTTCTTCTCCATAAACACGCTTACTCTGTTTTCCTCAGCAGTGAAAGAAAGGAATTTAGCGGTGTTTCCTTCTACCAACACATATTTTACGTCGCCAAGCTCAAAAGTATTCGAAAGCTCCTCACCTGCCTCTAAAGCTGAAGAAGATAAAACCGCAAAGTCAATAATCTTCGTCGGATCTTTCAAATCGATACTTGCAGACTTTGCATTCCTGAGAATGTAGCCAATTACTCCTTCTTTCGTATTTACCTTGTCAATGTTTTGCTTTATCTTTCCCCCTTTGGGGACATTATCTTTTTTCAGCTCCTTCTTTTCAGCTCTCTTCGCTTCCGCAAGCTCTTGTGCCTTCTTTATCTGCGTTTCTAACTCTTCTGAGAAGTCAAGTGCGATTTCGGGCTTTTCTTCTTCTTCCTTCAAGGCTACTTTGCTTGATTTGCGTTTTCTAGGTGCCATAAAGTTCATCTCCACTAATTGATTACTGGTTTAATCCTCACCAGTTCACCTTTCTTGACATCGAGAGTATGGCAAAGCTTTTCTGGAATGCGAATAACAGCCCTGTTTTCAAGCTTTGAGTAATCCAACGTCTTAACTTTGCATTGGCTGGTTTTGCCGTTGAAAGATTCAACGTCAACAAGGTTAATTTCTTTGCCGTCTAGAAGCTCTTCCCACTGTGACATAATATCTTCGCTAATTTGCACTGTGTCGTTGCGAACCAATAGGCCGCCGAAACTCTCAACAATTAATTGGTTAGAGGGTAATTCTAGCTCAGGTATGGGCTCCTCTTCAGCTTCTTTGCTTTCTTCTTCCTCTATTTCCTCTCGCAGTTCCTTTTCCTCCTGCAGTTCCTCTTCTCCTCGTAGATCCTCTTCCATTCCTCGCTTCAATAAAGTACTCGAAGGAGGAAAATTCTTGAGGGGGGTAGGGCCAAGACTGTCAAGCAGCTTTATAACAGTTGGAATCAACACACGTGCAACAGTTTCTAGATATTTCATATCTGCCTTCTTCGAAGCAACCATGGTTAAGTACATGTCGTTGACACAAGATATGTGAACGTTGCCTTTGCTGCATTCAACTACTAAGGAATTTAAGCCTCCAATTGTGTCCACCTTTTCCATAATGCCTTCTAGCGAGCTAACTACTTTTTCTAAAGTGGCTTCGGGGGTTTCAGCGTCTCCTGCAATCACAGTAGCTTTCTTGTCAAAGAGAAAGCAAGTTTGCACGTCGGGGCAAACATTTCGAATCTCGGTTAGGGCATTCTTTAGCGCAAATGCATATGCTTCGTTACTCATTTTTTTTTCACTCCATGGAATTTTATGAAATCTTGAAAAGTATTCTCTCTGGTACTCCGTCGTCTTCTAAAACGAGATATCTGAGTCCTTCAGTGTCGCCTATCTGATCGACCCATTTCAATGCTTCTCGCGATTTCTGCAAGACTAAAAGCCTGTCCTGTTGGCTTCTGACAACTTCTTCTATAGCTGTTAATTCGTGAAACGGGTTGGCATCTAGGACAACGTTTAGACCGCCTACTGAAATTTCGCCTAGATTTTCTTGATTTGCTTTCTTGCCTGCGAGTTTGAAGACTACATCTCGTATTTTTTTCGACCTTTCAGCTAATGCTCGAATTTCGTCAAGGCGGCGTAAATACTCGCCAAGCATACTTTTGGTTCTACTTATTTCATCATCTATTGTTCTTGCTATATCTGAGGCTGATTCGTATTCTTTTAGTTCTACTACCATTTTAATACCTCCAAATAGGGTGGAAGGAGAGGGGTGCTTTTACCCTACCCCCATTCTCAAACAAACAAAGGGTAGTGTCTTAAGGTGCTGTTCTAATGTAAGGACCAAACGTGTTGCCTTTAGCAGTAATCACCTTGAACTCGTATTTCACACCGGAAGTATACGCTCCCCCTGTGCGAGTTATGTTGAGTGTCACTGTCCCGCCTGGTGCTAGTGTATAAGGAGTGGTAATGCCATCATCAGCACATGCCACATCGTTAACTCGAACCTCACTTATTGAGAAGTCTGACGAACCAACGTTCTTGATTTGAATCAAACAGTATGTATTATTTGTACCCCATGTGTAGCTCGTGAATGAAAGTTCTTCTGTTTGCATGAATGTGAATGTCAATGCTCCCATCCAAGCGGCAACTGCGATTGATACTGCGACTGTTACAGCGATTAGTATGATTGCTGCGACTACTGGGCTCAACGCCTTTCTACTCTTTAGAAATCTTTTCATTCGGTTTTTATCCCTCCTTTTTCAGGTTCACTAGAAGGATAACAGCGTATTGAGATTTAAATCTTACTAATTAAGACATCATATTACGAGCGCAGTTTACAACCAACCGCAAAAAGCCTACAACCACAATACTCACCGGTCAACATTGAAAAGCATAAGCTTACACCATTATACCTCTCATGTCTAGCGCCTATTAGCCGCTCTTGAATCTTATTATAAGTATCTAATACAGGGTTTAACTCCAGAGGTGCACAGAAATCGTGACCTCGTTTGCGCCCTCTATTTTTTCTTTTCTTAACTTCTTTTCTTGCAGAATCAACCTTGCTACCACCCACAAGAAATAGAGTGCCAGCAGGAAAACCACAAATTCAAATGATTCTTTTGCATACACCCAAACAACTACGATTGCAAGAATGATGGTTAATAAATTGGCTAGAATAATCACTGAATACTTCATAGTTCAACATATTTCCAAAGACACCTAAAATTCTTTTGATGTTCAGTAAGACGGAAACGAGCTTGATACGGGTTTGCTAATTAAGCGCGCATAAAGACTTTCCAAAAGCTAGCGAATTCGAAGTGAGTTTTGGATGCTTCACCACGACGGAAAGTGCGCAGGTGTTCCGTAAACGAAAATAATAGTAGACAAGTCGAAAATCATAGTCGATAAAGGTTTATATGGAATGAAAAAAAGGATACTAATTCACCGCTCTCAATCTCTAGGAAGAAGAGGTTCTATCATGAAAAAAGCCAAGGTAATCATTATGGGGGCAGCAGGCAGAGACTTCCACAATTTCAATGTCTACTTCAGAAATAACGATTCATATGAGGTAGTAGCCTTCACGGCCACCCAAATACCTGGAATCGAAAAACGAAGCTACCCCCCAGAACTCACAGGGCCAAAATATCCACAAGGAATCCCCATATATCCAGAAGATAAATTGCCAGAACTCATCAAAAACTACAACATCAATCAGGTTGTTTTTGCCTACAGCGACGTACCCCATGAATACGTCATGCACAAAGCATCATTAGCAATGTCTTGCGGAGCAGACTTTAGGTTAATGGGCCCGTCTGCAACAATGATAAAAGCCAAAGTTCCAGTTGTTTCTGTTTGCGCAGTTAGAACTGGTTCTGGAAAAAGCCAGACTTCGCGAAAAGTAGCTTCCTTGTTGAAGAAAATGGGTTTCCGAGTCGCTGTTATCAGGCATCCAATGCCTTACGGAGATTTGGCAAAGCAGATTTGGCAACGGTTTGCGTCCTACGAAGACCTTGACAAGCACGAATGCACAATTGAAGAACGAGAGGAATATGAACCGCACATTGCCAATGGAATACTGGTGTTTGCTGGTGTAGACTATGAAAAAATCTTAAAAGAAGCAGAGAAAGAAGCAGACGTAATTGTCTGGGACGGAGGAAATAACGACCTTCCCTTCTACCATTCCGATCTCTTCATAGTGGTTGCGGACCCTCACAGGCCAGGTCACGAGCTTACATACTACCCTGGAGAAACAAACCTGAGGATGGCAGATGTAATAATCATCAACAAGGTTGACACGGCTAGTCCGGAAGGTGTTGAAACTGTCAGGAAGAACATTAAAACAGTGAATCCTAAGGCTTTGGTCATTGAAGCATCATCTCCCATTACTGTAGACAACCCAGATTTGATTAAAGGAAAAAAAGTTTTGGTGGTGGAGGATGGGCCTACGTTGACGCATGGCAACATGGCTTATGGCGCAGGAGTTATCGCTGCTAGAAAGTTAGGTGCAAGTGAAATCGTCGATCCGAGACCTTACGCTGTAGGCTCAATAGCGGAGACTTTCAAGAAGTACTCTCACCTTGGAACATTGCTTCCCGCTATTGGATATGGCAAAGAACAAATAAAAGAGCTAGAGGAAACAATAAACAGCACGCCATGTGACGTCGTGGTTATTGGCACCCCCATAGATTTGAGACGCGTCTTGCAAATCAACAAGCCCACCGCGAGAACAAAATACACTATTAAAGAATTAGGCTCTTCAACTCTTGAAAATGTGCTAAAGAAACACTTCCAAAAGTGACATAGATGACTGAAGAAAGCATAACTCGCGTGTTAATCAAATTCTCTATAGAAAACGTCGGCGAAGCCGAAGGTGAGCTAATTCGTCACCTAGCCCCTAGAACAGTTGATGCCATAACCAAGACGCTTCCGATAGAAGGCCGAATGGCTTTGTGGAAAGAAGAAGTCTACTTTGAAATTCCAATTAAGATGGGCGACGAGAAGGCTAGGCCGAAGGTTGAGAAGGGTACAATTGCTTATTGGCCTATGGGAAATGCTCTCTGCATCTTTTATGGCGAATCCCAGCCCTATAGCCCCGTCAACATAATTGGAAAAGTAACAAAGAATTTAGAGATTTTTGCGGATATAAAAAGTGGAAACAGAATTAAAGTAGAAAAAGCCTGAAGATGGCATCAAATAAAAGTACTGTCAGCCCATCTTTCTAAAATCCTTCCGCATTCACTCTTCACAACACGGTCCTTAGATTTTATTCTTAACGCCTCTAAGAACTGGACACGTTTTTCTACGCTTCTCGCCTCGGCTGCCCCGCCATAATACAGTTTCCCCTCCAAAAACTCCTTCATCTGCGACGCTTTCTGCACAAGAAATCCTGCAGCCACGATAGGATTTTCCAACAGCTGCATGTTCACCCAAATAGCCGCGTCAGCTTCTCGCAGTTGGCTAAAGCCGTCTATCTCAACAATTCGCCTGATATAAGTTCTTAGAAATTCGTAAAACCCAGCAGTTTTAACATGTTTCAAGACTTCCTTCAATCTTTTCTTAAAGCGAGGGTTCCCCTTTAGAATTAACCTATGCTTATATCCAGATTCCACTAGTTTTCTAGCCTTTTCCACTTCATCAAATGTGTAAACTCGTTTTGGAAAATCAGAAGCCATTATTTTGTCTTATTTCTCCATCTTATGAAATTAGTAAAACTAGTCTGCAGGCTTGTAGATTCTAAGGTTCCGACTCTTTGAAACAAATTCTATCATGCCTTTGCGTTCCAACTCTTTCAGAAAGGCTCTGGCAACGCTTAAGCGCACATCAAAGCGGGATGCGACAGAATAAGGTGTTACGATCTTCATCTTTTTCAGCTCGCTTATAAATTTGTCACTTTTTAGACTTGGCGGCGTAATCCCAGGAATAGACTTTCTTTGGCTTGGTGCTGTAGTATCACGTTTTTCCTTTTTGCCACCTTTCTTTTTTTGCGCTTTTGCCATTTGCTTTATGGAGCGCTTCTTTTTTCCGCCCATGCTTATTTCCTCAATTGCTCTAGAAAAAGAGGGAATGCATCCTTATAGCCTTTTTCTGTCACGCAACTGTAGTTATTTTTTGTTTGTGTTCTTTTTGCCACTGAGACAATGGAACGCCTAGTCGCTTTTCTATTTCTGGTCGGTGGATGCTGTTCATTGTGCAAAATGGGATTATACGTCCATCTGGCACGGCGTAGTGAATACAGCAGCTTTGCACTCTTTCAAGGTCAAAGTTGTAAGGATCCATGAAATGCATCGAAGAGAGCAGTATGGTTTTCCTTTGAAGGTCACCTAATGATTCATAGCTTCCGCTTTTCAAGACTGGAAGGAGGTATTTTCTTAACATGCCAAGTTTCACATGTCTTAAGGCGGCGATTAGGCGTATTTTTGCTCTCGTTTCGTGTCCCTTTTGTGCTTCTTCGTAGATTTTTTCCATTGTTTTGACGAATTTGTCTACGTTTCCGTAACGTGTTATTGGCGTTATTTCTCCGTTTTCAATGAAAAGGTAGGTTGCCATGCCGCAGTGAGGGTGAGCTGTGAATTCGACGTAGTGTTTGTGTTTTATTGCGCCGATGGCTTGAGCAATTGGTACTACTGTTGGAACGGGGTAGAAGTCGTCTGCTTTTATCTTTCCATCTGTTTGTTCTTCGCACAGACGCATAAAATCGGGTATGGTGATGCGCATCTTTTTTCTTTCTTCTTCTGGTAAGCGTCCGCATAGGCTTATTGGTTGGACGTTTATGCAGCGTATTACGTCGAAGTTTTCGACGGCGAAGCGTATAATGTCTCCGAGTTGATGGTCGTTTACTCCTTTAATGAGCGTCACCACCAGTACAATGCTGTTAAGGCCTGCTTCTCGACAGTTTTCAATAGCATTCATCTTTGTTTCAAGGAGATCGACACCGCGGGTGAACTTGTAAACGTCATCAGTTAAGCCGTCAAATTGCAAGTAAACAGTGCTTACACCTGCTTCGTCAAGGGTTTTGCAGTATTCTACGCTTTGGGCAAGGCGTATGCCATTGGTGTTGATTTCCACGTGACGAAATCCTAAGTCTTTAGCCATCTTAATTAGTTCCGGTAAATCTTTGCGTATCGTCGGCTCGCCGCCGCTGAATTGCAGTGCAGTAGCGGGGACTGGGCTGTTTTGGCGTAGGTTTTGAAGCATCTCTCGAATTTGATGTTTTGTTGGTTCGTAAACGTATCCTGCTGCAGCAGCGTTGGCGAAACAGACCGGGCATTTAAGGTTGCAGCGGTTTGTGATGTCGATTATGGCTAAACCTGTGTGGCTTTTGTGGTTTGGACAGATACCACAATCTTGGGGGCAGCCTTTTACTGTTTTGGTGTGTGGGTTGTTTAGGCCTTCTCCTTCTTTTCGGTATTTTTCTGCGCGTATATATTGGTTGTAGTCGCTCCAGTAGAGTTCGTTGTATTTACCGTGTTTTAAGCAAGTTTTTTCTATGTAGACTTTGTTGTCTTTTTCGTATATTGTGGCGTCTAGAACTGTGAGGCATTCAGGGCATATGCTTTTGGTCTGTTTGATTATTGACGTTTTGTTTCACCACTGACAGTTGTAAAACCTTTTTAAGAGGAGCGTGTATTTGAAGTTTTTCCGAAGCTTCAGAAGGTGAAAGATGGGTTGAGTCAAGCTGTTGGAGAAATAGCCAGGAAAGTCTTGCGTGAGTTAGGTTTGACGGTTTATGAGTCAGCAGTCTACTTGAGTCTTGTAGAGAGAGGAGTGATGACGGCAAGTGAGGTAAGCGAGAGTGCCAACGTGCCTTTTTCGAAGGTTTATGAGATCTTGAATCGTTTGGAGCGAAAGGGATGGCTAATTGTTGAACGAGGTAGACCGAGTAGGTATTTTGCAAAATCGCCTGTAGAAGCATTTGAGGCAACTAAGCGTGAGGCTGACGAAAAGATGCGAAGTTGGGAGCAAGCTATAGTGGGAGAGCTGCAGCCTCTCTATGAGAAACGTGAGTTGCGAGAGAAGCCTGACATTTGGATTTTAAGAGGAGAGACTAGTGTGTTGGCGAAGCTGCGAGAGATGTTGGATAAGGCTCGCAGTCAAGTGATGATAGCGGCGCCGTTGTTTGCGCGCGATTTGGCTGAGAAAGTAATACCATTATTGGCAAGTTTTAGGTTAGGGGATGTGAAAGTTTCAGTTATGGTTGTTGGTGAGCCAAAGAGTTGGGGATTAGAAGGGCTGACAAGTATTGCAGAGGTGCGAGGACGCAAAGATATGTTTGGAGGCGGAGTGATTGTGGATGGAAAAGAAGCTTTGCTATTTTTAGGGGAGGAGGACAAACTTAGCTTGGTTGTTTGGAGTAACCATATAGGCTTAGTAAAGTTCGCGAAAGATTACTTCCAGTATTTATGGGACTCAAGCACTAAAACCCAACCAACGTAGCCTTTGATATCTCTAGGCTCTTGTAGAGCGACGGAAAGTGTGTTCAACAACAGCAAACTATTTTGAATAAGATTTAATTTAGCCAAAACAATATCACTACTCCTTACATACGAGCGGGGGTTGCCAAGCATGGCCAAAGGCGTAGCCCTGAGGCGGCTATCCCGTAGGGGTTCGTGGGTTCAAATCCCACCCCCCGCACTTTTCAATGAAATCCCTTTACACCTTTTGGTTCTTTTTGCGCTTTGCACGCGCCCATATAGATTTCCCGTGAAGAAGACGGGACCTCGAGTTATATCTCCGCTTTGGGGAGTCTGTCTTCTTTCTTATTTCATGTCCAATTTCTTGTTTTGCTCTAAAAATCTTAGAACTTCGGCAAGACGTCTTTTGCGCGTCTCTTCTCTTTTTGCGCTTGTAATCCATCCAATATACTGTTTTCTATATGAGTTGGCTAACTTGTTGAAATTGGCTAAAGCTTTCTGATTTTTAATCAGCGCTTTTTTAATGTATTGGGGGATTACGAGTTCACTCTTGGGCGAAGCCGTTTTGAACCATTCTCCGCTTTTCTTTGCCTCTCTTATTTTGGTTAGCCCTGCTTTCATCATCTTCCCTTCTTTAATCATTTTTCTGACTCTTTTCTTATTCAATTTAGACCATTTGCTCTTATCCTTGCGAGGTGTAAATTTTCGGGCAAACGTCTCATCATCAATTCTCTTTATTATGCTATCTATCCATCCAAAGCACAGCGCTTCTTCAACCGCATCATCATAGGGAATACTCGGCCTGTCAGCATGTTTCTTGTAGAAAATCAACCAAACCCTTTTCTTAGTATCAAGGTTCTTTTCAAGCCACATGCGCCAGTCATACCTATTAGCCACATATAGTTTCTCATTTATCTTCATCAGGTGCACCCCAACCAAATTTAGTATGTCAAATCTTTTTGCTATATTTAAGTGAGCGAGTCTACTCATATCCCGCAATTTTTATGCGTGGTTTGACACTTAAGGAGCTTCTGTGTACAATAAGGCGCATAGTCAATCGGGTTACCTGGTCATGGCTCTCTTGAATACTGGTACGGCGATTGTAGTCATGGCTATTCCAAAGATTATCAGCACGGCGAGTTCGGTAGTTATCATGGAGACGCCAGCTCCAAGCACCATAACTTTTCTTAGAGCTGTGGCTACGTAGGTGAGTGGGAGAGCTTTTGAGATGCTTTGCATGAACCAAGGCATTTGCTGAACGGGGAAGAAGACGCCGCTCAGGAGCATCATTGGGAACATTAAGGCCATCATCACCATCATGGCTGTCTCTTGATCTTTTGCAAAGGATGTTATTACAACACCGAGGCCGACGAAGCTGAAAACCCCTAGTAAGAGGAGCGCGAAGATTAGCAGAATGCTGCCATGGATTGTGACGCCGAACAATACCACGGCTAGGGCAAGTATGATTGTTCCTTGAAGTATACCTCTGGCTGTCTGGGCAAGTGTTTTTCCAAGTATGACTGCAAGTCGGCTGATTGGGGCCACCATCATTCCGTCCAGGGTTCCAACTTCTCTCTCGTGGGAGATTGCTGCTGGGAGCCCGGTCATGACGCTCATCATAACTGTCATGGCCATCAATCCGGGGGCTATGAAGTCAAAGTAGCTGAAGTCTCCTATAACTGCCCCTTCTGTTTGAATGTTGTAGGGTTTTACTATCGCAAGGGAGTTGCTGGCGTTGACTACTGTTTGGTTTAGTCCTTGAACGTTCTGCTGTGCAAGCCCTGTGCCCATCTGTTCAAGTACCTCTTTTAACGCGATCTGCAAGAGCACCGACGTCTGGGGGTTGGTCTGATCGGTTATGATTGTTATGGTTCCCTGTTTCCCTGTCATGAGATTCGAGGTGAAATTGCTGGCGATTACTAGTCCTCCTTCAACTTCTCCATCCTGAATCATACTTCTTACTTCGTCGAGGGTTGAGGCGTTCGTGATTGTCATCATATCTTTGATGCCCTCCATAGTCTTTAGGGCTGCAATGAGGGTTGCGCTTGAGCTAGAGTAATTGCCGTATCCCTCGTCCTCGTTTACAATGGCGACTGATACGTGGCTAATGGATGTGCTTGATGGAAACATGAATCCGGCCATGGTCATCATGAGAACCGGCATGAGCACGAGCATAATTAGCATCATTCTGTTCCTGAACAGCTCCATTAAGTCCTTCCAGGCAATCATGAGACTGTGGGAGGCAAGATTTTTGGCACCCATTTGAATCACCTCACCCTTGACCTAGGCATGTGATGCCTATGTCTTCCCGTTGGGATCTTTCGGTTTGCCTTGTCTCTAACTTCGTGTCCGGTGATGTGGAGGAAGACGTCTTCAAGGGTTGGTTCGAGATTTTTTACTGAGTTTATTTTGCCTTTCTCGGTCCTTATGGCGTCGATTATGCTGTCGAAGGCTTCATCGCCCGTGGCGTGGATTTTGAGGAGGGTGGTGTTGTCTTGGGAGATTGAGTTGACGCATTTTAGGGACTGTATTAACGAGATCATGTTGGTGGTGAGATTCGCAATCTCCAGCTCCAAAACAGTTGTGTCGGCTCCTGAAACAAGTTTCTTCAGATTTGCTGATGTATCAAGTGCGACGATCTTTCCGCTCTCTATGATGCCTATTCGGTCGCAGAGCATGTCAGCTTCAACCATCATGTGTGTTGTTAAAATGATAGTTGTCTTATCTTCTCTGTTTATTTTCTTTATGAACTCTCTGACTTCAACTGAGGATTGGGGATCTAGACCGAGTGTGGGTTCATCTAGTAGAAGTACTTCTGGCATGTTGATTAGAGCTCTGATTACATTCATCCTTTGTCTCATACCTGATGAGAATGTGCCCACCTGAGAATTCTTCCACTTGCTCAGTTGAACGAGCCGTAACAGTTCGTCGATCCGTTTGTTGAGGACTTCTTTGGGGGTGTCGTAGAGTCTTCCGAAGAACCACAGGTTCTCCCTCGCCGTTAACCGGTCGTACATGATTATCTTTTCGGAAACCAAGCCGATGAGCTTTCTCACCTTGTCATCATCCTTCACTATGTCGTAGCGGTTTATTGTGGCTGTGCCTTCTGTAGGTCTCGTTAATGTGGCGAGCATCCTTATTGTGGTGGTTTTGCCAGCCCCGTTGGGGCCAAGGAGACCGAAGATCTCGCCCCTTTTCACTTTGAAAGAGACATGGTCTACAGCAGTTAATCCGTTGAATCTCTTCGTGAGGTTTCTGGTTTCAATCATCACATCGCTTTCCAAGTTAGACACATCCAGACGAATCTATGGTGTAAGGAACGTCTAAGAGTCAGATATAATCTTTTCTTGCCAGCTTTGCGTGCGCGAGATTGTGTTATCACACCACTATAAAAATGGTTCAAACACCGCTGCACACACTCTATCCTCGAAAAGCATTCGACATAATCATACTCATCCGTTGCGAAACTCTGTCAAGTAAGGTTTTCAATGCGTTTAGGGTGTTGCAGCAAAATATACAAATGCTTTTCCTTCGAATATTCCAGCGCCAAATGTTAAATAACCCGAAAGAGAAGAAATTAAGGCATCATCGCAAGTGATTTTGATGATGGAAAAAGTTAGAAACTTTAGGGCACAGATTCAAAGGAACAAGAAAGACATAGCAATAATCATTGTATGGACAATTGTGATATCGTTGATCCTTATCAAAACTCACCAGTTTTTCTATCTGGATAACGAGCAATTTTCCGTTTACAAGATACCTTATCTTCAGTATGCAGGACCGACATTCACTGAATTCGATCGACTGCTTTTGTTAGCCACAAGTTTTCTAGTTGGCATTATTTTGGTTGACATCAAAAACATTGTATATGGTTATTTTGCTTCAATGTTCTTGTCTTCTTTAATAGCGGTCGTTTACGTCTTTATCTATATCTGGTTTACGTTGGGGCTTGTGGAAACTCTTTCCCGTCTTCCTTTTGGCTGGGAATTGGCGCTTTTCTTTGGAATTGCCAATGTTTTCAGATTCATGATTCCAGCAGGCATGTTATTCTGTCTCATAGGTGTATTAACCGGAAACATCATAAGAACAATGTTGAAACCGCAGTAAAAAAACAGAAAACGTAAAAACATATATAGGTCCAGAGAGTCAATATGCAAAACATAAGGAAGGATTGGTAAATGCTAAAGTGGAAAAACACGGCTAAAATAATGATTACAGTTCTAATCCTAAATTTAAGTATTGTAGGAATAGCAATATTACCAACAATGATTGTCACAGCAGACACAGTTCTAGTCACTGATATGCCTGTTGTCTATATAGATCCCCAAAACGCTAATGTGGAACCAGGTGAAAATTTCACTATCAGCGTGAAGATTTTCAATCTAAATGATACCATCTACGAGAGTAATGTAGAATGGGTACCAGGACAGCCATTGCCATCACCTGGCTCACTTCATGATTATACTCTCGGCAACCTTTACGGCTTAGACATCCAGTTGAGCTGGGATCCAACAATCTTGGATTATGCAAGTCACACTGTAAAGGTACCGAATAGCACTAGCAACCCCGACGGTATACTCTATGAGCCAATATTGGATGTTATGGATTATGTTGATTCAAGCGCGGGAACTTACTGGCTTGCTAAATCGTCTCAATCGCCTGCACTAGCGTTCAACTGTCAGGATGCGAACGCGACAGTGTTCACAATGACTTTCAACGTGACGAGACATGGGAAATGTACCCTAGATCTAACTTCAGTTGACCTCGCTGCTGACCCAGCCATGCTGGTAGCTGGCACCATCAATAAGCTTGCAATCCCACACTGGGTGAGAGACGGCCAGTTCCAAAACATATTGGCTACGGGTATCAAAAGCGTGAAAGTTGAAGCTCATGCTAACGATTTATTCTTTGGTCCGCCAGTGATTTCTGGGGAGAATGCCAGGGTTACAGTTGTTATGGAAAACTACGGTAACATTTCAGACACGTACAACCTCACTCTTTACAAAGACACAGACCTTCTTGAGACATGGAATAACGAAACTTTAGAATCGGGTGAAAACAAAACCTTCAGCTACACGATAAACGCAGAAGACCTCAATGTAGGAGACCATGTAATTAAAGCTAAAGCTACGATATTACATGGGAATGAGACATTTACCGATGAGTTGTCCAAGCCATTTACAGTCATTGAAACCCCAGACCTTGTAATTGATGGCCCAACCTCCGCAACAGCCGGAGATTCTATAAGCTTTAGCGCGTCAAGAAGCACTTATAACTATTCTAATGGTCAACTCTCGAACTACACATGGACTTTGACGGGGCCTGACGAAACGGCACCCAGAATCACCAACAAGGAGGAAAATGTGACTTTTACGTTGGACTCGCATTGGTCTGGTGGAAATTGGACTGTTGCGCTTGAAGTGTTAGACATTTATGGAATTAAATACGACGAAACCAGAGCTGCCACATCACCCTATCGAAAAACAGTGGTCCTCGAAGTTGCGGAAGCACCTCCTCCAAGTTTCTTCAACATTGAAAACATCGCGCTAATCGTGATGCTCATTGTCATAATAGCCATTGCAATCGTCTACCTACGCCGACGTTCACGCTAACATATTATTGCCCAAGCCTTTTTTTATCCCACCATTTTTTCTAGGATTTATTCCCAGCTAAATAAACAGCAAAGTCAGGGTAACACTTAAGCACTAAATTTTGACAACAAAATACTTATTGCGCCGCTGATTATTGCGGGTGCAAGGAGAAAGCATCCTATGGGGCCAAGCCAGCCTAGCAGGCTTGGTTGAGAAAGAAAAGTGAAGTAGATGTAGGTGGGAATTGGCACGAGTGTTCCTACTAACAGATTGATTATGCCTCCCTTGCGTATTTTTGATTTCCAGATTGAATAACTTCCGTAAATCAGTATTATCGCTGAAGTAACTGTTAGAATTGTTGCAAAGTATACTGGGAAAAGTAACCGTTCTATTGGAGGGATCGCAGAAACAGCGAGAAAAATAGTAAGTATGTAGAAAGCCATCAATAGCAGATCTACTGCTCCCAACCACCCTAGAAAAGCACTGACCATTTCATAACGTTTCCATTTCACAGGTTGAGGAGTTGGCTCTTCTATGTAACTACTCAAATATGTTACACCTTTCCTCAGCCCATTGAATATTTTCTGTTCTGGAGGGGGATTCGGCTCGTCGCGCTGTTTCCGTTAATTTTAGGATTGCCCCTCATTCTCCTAGTAATTGTCTAGTATAAAATAAAAAAGAGATGCTGGGATTATTTGCTAAGTTTCCTCACGCGCAGTAAGATTACGATGGCAACGATTGCTGCTATGGCAGAGAGTACAGATGCGACGGCTAAGCCTATTGTCAGGCTTGACTGGATGGCGCCAAGTGAGGCTTGGGCTTCTCCCAAAGTACTGTTGATTGTCAAAGTGCTCCCTTTGATATCGGTAACTGTGACATTGATATTATCAAGTCGTGTGATGACTGGCCCTAAAGCAGTGTTGATTGTGGCTAAAATGTCACCTTTGACTTCGGTAAGTAAACCTGAGAGTGTAGCATTGATGGCTGTTAGATTTGCCTTGATTTCTCCGACGTCAGTGATAATGGTTGCAATGTTATCCTCGATTCCCGCTAGTGTAGCGTTCCAGCCACTAAACGTGCTGCTTATCAAGAAGCCGCCAATGCCAGTTCCTTGTTGGGTAAAGTTTAGCTCGAGAATCAGTCTACTTGCATCTACGACAAGCATGTATGCGCCTGGTGGGGCATCAACTGGTATTGGGTATCGTATCAAGTAGACTCCTGTAGTGACGGGGTCGCTAGCTAGCGGATCAATCTCTGTTAGGTTTAGCTGAGTAATGGTTCGGTTGAAGAGTAGAAAGGCTGTGAATGAAGCGTTAACGCGTTTTCCTGAGCTTGATGTTAGTATGTAGAACTCCGCGATTTCTCCTCTGAAATGTATTGTACCTACATCTACAATTACTTGCAGTGGCTGGACGCCTTGGAGTTCTTCTACGGTGACGCTGCCGCTGAGTGCTTCGTTGTTTGTGAGGTCAGTTTCATGTGGAACCTCACTCGTAACAATTTTGACCACATAGTTGCCTTCAGGTGTAAACGCTGTATCCCAATAAAGGCTATATTGTTTGTGGTCGGTGAATGTTGTTGGTTTGATTCCCGGTCTCGAGGCCTCTGCACCACCGAGTTGGAATACCACCTGTGTGGCACTTCCTGCAAGGTTTTCGGTAACTTGAAGCTGAAATTCAAAGTAAAGGTGTTCATTGGTGAAAGTGGCTGAAGGCATAGCAACATTTCCAGAAAAGACTTTTGCAGACGTTGGTAGTGGCTGAGTTGAGTTGACAGATGTCCAGTCCTTGAGCACAGTTATGTTGGCGCCGTCTGCTTGAGGGTTAGGATTATCGCTCTTGAGAACGCGAACCCAGATGGCTGCGTCTACATTTTCTTCAGTAGCATAAAGCATAAAGAAGAAGCTCCAATTTCCATTAGAGAAATCTCCATTAAGTATCAAGGGACTCCCATCCGATTCTTCGAATGTCCAGCCGCCTGTAGTTAAGGGGACTCCGGCAACTAAGCTTGGATTATTAGTGGCGTCGTTTAGTTTGCTGGGGTTAATAGTCCAGTAACCTGTGGCGTCACCTATTCCGATTTTCGTGTAGTCGTTTGCACTGGATGGGCCTTCAATGAACTTGTGGGCACGCGCGTTTATGGGGTTACTGTTGCTGAGGTGGTAGGAAAGATCCCATCGAATAGGCTCGACTTTGCCTTGCAGCGTTTCGTTTTGTCCCGGAAAACCTTTTTCTACTCTTAACTGTTTGATTTCAGCCCATGTTGTCGATGTGGCGTTATAGTAGGCTGTAATATTGAAAAACTCTCTTGAATGTCCCCTATTAGCAATCGTGACGTTTATTGTTACATCTTCTCCTTGCAAAAATTCGCTCGGAGATACCGTGACATCCATTACCTCAACATCACGGCGACTCACAAGATACACGTTCTTTTTCGTCTCTGTACTGATGAGATTTTCAATATCATAGACTTTCAGCTTAACAAGGTAAAATTCACCCATGGGCAATGACGTGTAGCTATGAGTGACTATTGTATCATTTGTTACAATTATAGGTGATTCATCATTAAAGTCCCACGTATAGTTCATGACTAAACCACCTGGGTCAGGGTCGTAACTGGCAGAGGCATTGAACCGCACATTGTTGCCTATAACCGCTGGCCCTACCGTTGGGCATAGCACTGTCCCCGGGGCTGTGCCTGGCCAAAACTCGAAGTCAGCCACAGGATTTGGGGGTATAACGCGTAGTTTTTGACGTTTAGCCTTGCTTTGGGAACCGCCGCCTTGATCGTCCAAGACGGAAAGTTCGACGAAAATTTCGAAGGGCATGCTTGGGCGTGCAGGGTATGTATGAGTTATTATTGGATCAGCGGTGCGATTTATAGTTCCGTCTCCAAAATCCCAAATATATAGCGCTATGTTTCCGCCATCAGGATCACGGCTGGCAGAAGCATTAAACGTTGCAGTTTTGTTTGCAATAATGTCAGGTTCTGGTGTACTTGCTAACACATCCGGCGTAACAGTAAAGTTAGCAATTGGAACCTCGCCCAGTCCAGGCCGATAGAAATAGCCATCTACAGTTTCATGATCAATCGGCTTGGCCTCCTTGTCTGAGAGATCTGAATCTTGGACGTAAAAGTAACATTCGCCCTCCATTAAAACTTGGAATGTCATGTTGAAAATTGTTCCACTACCATTGAAAGATTTCGGACTAAACGAAGCCACGACGAGTTCATATATTCCAAGTGTATGAGCTCGTGATACATTATCCGTTACTATGAATATTGGTTCGTGAAGAACCCCGTTTGGATACGTTTCAACAGGCACAGTCACATGATGACTTATATAGTCGAGGACTTCCGCGCCCCAGCGGAACGTGAGACTTAAGCCACCAAACCCTGTAACGTTATCGACTCTAACACTTATGTTGAACTGCTCACCAACACCAGCAGTGATATTCGCGGGATCTATGGAAATCACTGGAACTTCTTGCAAACTCGAAACGGCTTCAGCACAACTTTCTGTTGAAATAACTAAACCGCTTATAATGATATTGAATGAGAGCAGCGAAAGAAGGAAAATTTTCATCAGTTGTTTTATCATAATTTTGTCGCCTTAGTTTTATGTGGAGTCGTTTGCCTTTTAAAGTTTATTGTTCATCATTCCTGCGCCTCAATACCATCGGCAGAAGTTCTTTCTGTGAAATTTATCAATTTTGAAATGTAGAATTTTTATGTGTGTTATTCCTGCGCTTGAACGGCCAGGTCAGAACTGCCTTGTTGCGTTTTGGGAAAACTCTTTTTATAGATGGCAGTGGGAAGATTCTACAGTAGAGAAGTAGAAGGGAGAAGGTTAGATTGAAGGAAAAAGTACGCTCGATTGCTTTGCTTGTTTTGCTTCTATTAGGTACGTTGACATTGGCTTTTGGTATTCGGTTAGTTAATACAGTGTCTGCCATGATTTATGTAGATGATGACAACGTAGCGGGTCCCTGGGATGGTTCTCAGCTGTATCCTTACCAGAACATTACAAGTGGACTCGAGCATGCTGCTTCAGGTGACACAATATTTGTCTACAACGGAACGTACTATGAGCACGTATCTATAGAGAAATCGATAACGCTTGTAGGTCAAAACCCATTCAATACCATCCTTGATGGTGGCCACGAAGTTTTTCCCATCATCCATATATCCAACACAACTGATGTTACTGTTAGTAATTTTACTGTTCAAAACACAACATCTGGCCTAGGATCGTACGGTATCTCAATCTGGCAAGCGAGAAACGTTACCATACAAAATAACGTAGTTACAAAGAACTTTTATAACATATTGATCAGTAATTCCACCTTCTGTAAGATTCTAGACAACAAAATTGTTGACAGTTATAATTCCGGAATAGTTTTTCGAAGTGGAAGCAGCTATAATGAGATCATAGGAAATTCAATAATTGAAAATTCGAATGGTATATACATTGAAGCTTATTCTCAAAATAACACTTTTTACCGTAACAACATCATCAACAATACACTCCAAGTAAATATTTTCCCTCCAGCGCGTTCATCATGGGACAATGGTGTCGAAGGAAACTATTGGTCCGATTATGAAGGAATTGATCTGGATGGTGATGGTGTCGGGGACACTGCTCTTGATCATCTCTGGGTTGACTCTTATCCTTTGATCGAGATTTGGAACAAAACAAGAACCTACATCGTGGATTCCAACGGAGATTCCTACGAAGTTGTTGTAAACTGCAACTACACGGTTGCTTCATTTGCGTTCAACCAAACATTAAGACAAATCAGTTTCTACATCACTGGACCTTCTGGCTGGAGCGGATACTGCAACGTCACAATTCCTAAAGAACTCCTAAGCCCTCAAAATGCTTCAGAAAAATGGATGGCCATGTTAGGCCCAAATCCGCTAACCTATACGAATAAAACTTTCAACAATTCCACCCGTGTATCTTTCAAATTCACACTTGGCTCATCCATGTCAGACAACAGAGTTCGAGTAAAAGTTGGCTCATTCTATCCCCCAACTGCTGACTTCGAATTCACTGCAGATACTGCGTCAATAATTGAGCCTGTAAACTTCACAGATACCTCTGTTGATAGCCCAAACGGGACAATCAATTGGAGGCAATGGAGCTTCGGAGATGGAAACGTCACAGTGACTGACGAAACATTTCTCAAACATCAATTTGGAAATAAGACAGTTTTCAATGTGACTTTAACCATAAGAGACAACAACACCCTTACAGACTCTGTTACAAAGCTTGTTTGGGTCCGCAACGAAGACCCCTTCGCAGGCTTCACCTTTTCGCCAAAAAAACCTTTCGTAGGTTTAGAAGTGAGCTTCAACGCCTCAAAGAGCTACGACCTTGACGGAGACATTACAGAGTATCGGTGGGATTTCGGCGATTGGAATGTAACGACTACTGACAAGGCAATTATAACCCACAAGTTTGAACATGTTGGAATTTTTAACGTAAACTTGACAGTTCGTGACAACGACGGAGCAGCAGATTCGATAACATGGACTGCCACAGTTGGGAAAGGGGAAACTAGGGTAGAAATTGACGCATCAACCACGGTAAAGGTTGAGCAATTTTTCATAATAACTGCAACACTTTTGGACTACTATGCCAGCCAACCTTTATCAGGAGAACAAATAGAGTTTTACATCTACAACGATGATTTGGTTTCAAGTGGAAATGACACTACAGGTATCGATGGAATGGCAAGAGCGATTTTCTCGCTAGCTATTAGCGGAGATTATTCAATTAAGGCAGAATACAAAGGAAGCGAAAGCCATCTTGGAAGTAACAGCACTAAACTCATTACGGTCAACCCATTAACTACAAGCCTAACTATACATGGTGTCAAGAATGTCACCAAAAATGAAGAATCTATGATGTTTGCGACTTTGTTGGATGAGAATGAAAGCCCTGTGCATAATGCTACTGTTGAATTCTACTCTTACAACGGGAATATCTGGAAATTATTAGGCTCCTCAAAAACCAACCAGAGTGGCTTAGCTTCATTTAACTACATTCCACAATCTGCTGGAGCATTTATGCTAAAGGCAGTGTTTAATGGAACTGAAATGTACGCGGCATCAAACAGCAGTGAATATAGTTTCATAGTTTCACAGTTTATAGCTTCCGAGATAGACTATGTACCTTATATCATATTAGCAGCCGCTATCGCCATAGTAGTCTGTCTAATGTACGTAGCTTTGAAGAGGAGGAAGACCCCTTCAGATGTGCAACCCAACGACAGAGAAACATCTTCACCTAGTTGAACTGTGATAATAGCTGTTGAAGAATTAGGTTGGCAGCGAATCGATGAAAGAAAAAGCTTCAGCAATTATGCTGATTCTGCTTTTAGCAACTCTGCTATTGGGAAGGCTTGAAATCCAACAGATTGAAGCGGAGCCTACCATGTGGATGGTTGATGATGATGGAGCTGAAGTTTTTCGTGTGATACAGGATGCAGTCAATGCTGCGCAACAGGGAGATACAGTTTTCGTACGCAATGGAATCTACCATGAACATGTGGTCATAAGCAAGTCAATCTCATTAGTTGGAGAGAACAGAAGTGTAACAGTAATTGATGGAAATAATGTGGGTACTGTTGTTAATGTGACTGCAGACAATGTTATCGTAAAGGGGTTTACAGTGAGAAATGGACAAAGCGGCATTGTGGTTTCGGATTCTTATAACTGCTCAATTGAGGACAATCTTGTTGAAGACAACAGCTACCGAGGGATTTTTGTTAACAAGTCGTGGAATTGCACTGTTAGTGGTAACCGTGCAGTGGGCTCCCAGTCAGGGTATGGTATTAATGTCAATGCCTCTAAGAATGTTTTAGTTGAGAAAAATGGTGCTACTGGCAATTACTTTGACGGAATTGGGCTTTTGTATTCTAATGATTCTGTAGTGCAAGGAAATACTGTGAATGACAATCATTTGATTGGCATCTGGATTGATTACTCCTACGGTAACATTATCTACCACAACAACTTTTTCAACAATGGCATTCAGGTGCGGAGCAATACTCCAATAAACGATTGGGATTATGGTGACGAGGGAAACTACTGGGGCGACTATGGCGGAGTTGATGATGACGGGGATGGAATAGGGGATGAACCTTACATTGTGGATGAAGAAACGCAACAGCAAGACCACAATCCACTCATACGTCCCTATGTTAACGAAATTTACCTAAGTATAGACACTGAACCTCCTGTTGCCTCCTTCACCTGCTCTTCGGATGTACTTCTTATTAACGAAACGGTGAGTTTCAACGCTTCCAGCAGTTATGATTCTGTCGGGAAACACGTTATTGTTCGCTATGACTGGGGGTTTGGGGACGGCACTGTAAAGAACACCACCAACCCTGTTACAAACCACACTTACTTCAGTCCAGGGAACTACACTGTGGTTCTAACAGTAGTCGACGTAGCAGGAAACAAAGGTTACGCTTTGGCTAATATACAGGTTCAGTTGGAAAACGTAATGGACAAACAGCCTTTTCCCACCATAGAGTTTTTGGTTGTGGTGATTATATTGGGCGCGATAATATTTGCGCTTTGGGTGCGGAAAACGGGTAAATTGTCTCACTAGATTATGCTACAATTCCCAAGCTCTGAGTATGGTTCTAAATCGGGAATATAGAAAGAGTGATAAAAGCAGCTATGTAGCGACTTGCTAGCGCTAGCAAAACTTGGTTTAAAAAAATAAAAAAAGGGAGATGATTGGTCTAACGTTTTTTTAGCATAATGTATATTGCAACGCACATTGCACCGATTGCTAGTATGATTGCCGCGTATGATAGTTCTGGCGCTCCTGATGGTCCCTGTTCTCCTTGCAGTCCCGTCTCTCCTTGCAGTCCCGTCTCTCCATCAACCCCGTCAGTTCCGTCAACTCCATCAGTTCCATTAAC
The DNA here is from genome assembly GCA_023131225.1 of Candidatus Bathyarchaeota archaeon. Taxonomy (NCBI): domain Archaea; kingdom Thermoproteati; phylum Candidatus Bathyarchaeota; species Candidatus Bathyarchaeota archaeon. The sequence continues at coordinate 23,762 of JAGLZW010000015.1, forward strand.
CCCGTCAATTCCGTCAACTCCATCAGTTCCATTAACCCCGTCAATTCCGTCAACTCCATCAGTTCCATTAACCCCGTCAATTCCATCGACCCCTGGTGGTCCCTGCGGTCCAGTCATATCGAGCACCGTAAATGTTGCTTGAATTGAGTGCCCGTTTTCGTCGGTTGCTGTTATATTATGTACCCCAGGGTCGTTTTGAGTAAGTACGCTGATTATCGCCGTGAAACTTCCGTGTTCATTGCTGATCAAAGGCTGCGGAACTGTTGGTATTTGTGTTCCGTCCCAAGTGATCGTTATTGTTGAGTTCGGATCGAAGTTTTCACCTGTGATAGTCGATGCGAACCCGGTGTCAGGAGTCAGTGTGAGGACGAGTAAAGGTCGAACTCGTATTTGTTGTGAGTAGGTGTCGGTGAGGGAGGAGTTGTCGGTTACGGTTAGAGTTGCCGTGAATGTTCCGTTTGTATCATATACGTGTGTAGTGGTGATTCCTGTTGCGTTGGTTCCGTCTCCGAATTCCCAGAAGTAACTGACAATATATCCATCTGGATCAGAACTGTCGCTGGCATTGAATGTTACTGTATCAAATACAAATATGTCAGTTGGTTCAAAGGTGAAGTCTGCCACCGGCAGCACCAAAGGTTCGTAAACTGCATCTTCCACGATGTGTGGTAGAGGTACTGAGAATATCTTGTTGTGCCATGGGCAGAGAGCGCGTTCTGGATGCGCGAACCCTGCAATTTCCACTATGGGTGCCACGCCGAAGAACGGATCTGTTGGATCGTCTTTGCATATCCATGGTTTCCTGCTTGTTGCGATGTCTGTGGAGACGGCTTCGACGATATATGTCCTGTTACCATCCGCTTCCACTGTGCTTATGTAGTCGCCAGGAGTGAGCAGGCCATTTGTGTCTTCGTCAGACCATCCTACGATTTCGTAGTCCCTCCAAGAGGCATAGTATATCTCGTCCCAAAAGGTGCCGACTGGGCTGCTTAAATTCAACAAGAAGTCGCTGTAGGAGCCATCGAACTCGATGTATCGCGGGATAGGATCAGCGAAGGCGTTGAAGTCGATCACGACCCATGCTGGGGCACTGTAGTTTATGTAGATGTCTGTGCCGTCTGGCCACACCCAAGGACCTGGATAATAGCCGCTTGCCCACCAACTCTCAATCTCGTATGGGAACCAGTCGTCGTACCAATATTCGTTCGGCGGTGGAGTCCCTACTCCTGTGTGTATTGCGTACCGCTGTGTGCCGTTGGGCATGTCTAGCCAAACGCTTTCGAAGCCGCTGGCAATGTTCGCAATTGCAGGCCATCCTAGATCAACATTAGGCATGGTGCCGACGAACTCGTTTTCCACGCGTTCATCTAGCCCACGGAGTAGATTTATTGTACCATCAACGTTTACGATGAAGTCGACTCCCTCGGTTAGATTGTAGGGAGCACCTATTTGCGGTTGCACCTCGAAGTAGTTGACCGAGTCGACAGGGTAGGGCAGCGAGAAATCACCAGTCATGTTGGGGTTACCTAAACCACTAGAAGAAGCTCCGGTTTCCCAAAGCTTCGGCCATGGCGTGTATTTGTTTGTTGGTCCATCCATTGCAAATCCCTCCCACAGTGCCCAGAATGGCATCTGAGTCAGTTGCAATGTACCAGTTATACGGTCTAGGTGGTAGTCGAAATAGTAGCCTGTGGAGGTATCGTTCAATATGAACTGGTCGCTTGGGGTAAGTATACCATCACCGTTGTCCTCCCAGCTAATCAGCTCATATGGGCCATCACCGAAGTGGGGGACTAATTCATTCCAAGTAGTGCCCACCGGATAGGCAATATCGATTAGCCCGCCGATTGAGTCGAATGTGTATACGCCAGTATATGCTACTGGATTCTCTAGGTAGATGGCTTCTGAAGGTGGTGGAGAAGTTTCTGACTCGAAGATTGAGTGGAAAGTGATGTTGAAAAGTCTGCCTTGTCCGCTTGGAGCAGTGTGGTTCTCGCCATATCCTAAGAAGGCGATGTGAACTGTTCCTGCCGTGTTGTTGATTTCGTCTGCAACTACCATGAAGCTTGGCCAGAAGGCTGCGAACCATCCGTCAGGATCTATGGTGGTGGCGGTTACCTCTAGTAGAGTAGTGTTAAAGTGCACAACAACGTCGATTCCGCCAACGTCCCAGAAGGGATCCAAGTCTATATATTCGCCTGTAGTTTCGTTCTTAGCCTGCAGAGTCACGTTAGCTTCGAATGTTTCGCTTGCCTTGTAGCCTGAAAGTTCTTCAGGCTCCACTCTTAGCAAGGGCCACGGAGGATAACTAACCTCTACCTTCCAGTGTTTTATCACACCGTCTTCAATTACGGCTGTGATAGAACCACCAGCACCTGCGGCAAGGTCAACTGCCGTGAAGGTCAGGTACGTGTAGAAGAACTGTGTGGGGTCACCGAAGGGCAGGTTGATTGCCACAAAAGTCATGGTGAAGACTGTTCCGTTACCATCGAAGCTTGGGCCTGCAAGGGTGGCCATGGCAGCCCAGTAAGTTCCTGCTACCGTATCAACATCGTCTTTGAGCGCCAATGGTGGATCGTGGATAATTCCTGCGTACGGGCTTGGCGGTTGAACAGCTGGATAGTCTTCAACAGTCATGGTTTGAGTGTGACTTACGTACTGAAGGTAAGTCGTGTTCCATGCTATTTGAATGTCCAAACCTGCAAGGTCTGTAACGTCTTCGATTACACAAGCAACGGTGAACGTTTGATTGTTACTCGTGATTTCGGCTTGTGGTGAGGGTTGAGGAT
>JAGLZW010000016.1 GCA_023131225.1 Candidatus Bathyarchaeota archaeon
GCTGAAAAGGCTGAAAGCAAAGATCCGAAACTTATGAGAACTGGGATTTTAACTGCGTTGGGAATTGCAATACACAATTTTCCAGAGGGATTTGTCACGTTCGCAGGCTCGTTACATTCAATAGAAACTGGCATTCTATTAGCGGTAGCCATAGCTATTCACAACATACCAGAGGGAATATCCGTGTCTATACCCATTTTTTATGTTACTGGAAATAGGAGAAAGGCTTTTTTGTACTCTTTTGCTTCGGGGATATTTGAGCCGATCGGCGCAGTAATAGGAGCAGCTTTCCTCTTACCCTTCATGACAGATTACCTACTTAGTTGTGTTCTAGCCTTCGTTGCTGGCATCATGGTTTACATAAGCTTTGACGAATTATTACCAGCTGCTCACAAATATGGTAAAGAGCACATGGTAGCCATAGGAATTATTTCTGGAATGGCTGTAATGATATTAAGTTTAATCGTGCTCAGGTAAAGCATTATGATAAAAATAAAGAATTTGTCCGTAGAAATACATGAAGAAAATATTCTAAAAAGAGTTAACCAATTTAACCACGTGGAAGCCTAGGTGCACACTGATATTTAGACCTACTTAAACCTAAACACGAAGATGTTGAATGTGAGTCGGTTCAACTTTTCTACGAGCCCTTCATAGTAGCAAAAGCAAACTACTTCCTCGATTATTACAAAAAGTTACAAAAAGAAAACCTATACAATTAAAATAGGAGAAGTGAGCGAAGTCATCGCTTTTGGCCAAACTCTAAAGCCCGAAACTATGAAGGAAAAAGGAATTTTAAAGCGACCTCACAAGGAGGTCGCGTTCGAGGTTCAAGAAAGAGTAATCCACAAAGCTGCCGTGCACATCGCTCTAAATAGAGCGGGACGTGAAATCGACCCTGCGAAATTGCCATCTGCTTCCACTAGGCCTGAACCTAAAAAAGCTCTGAAAGAATTGAACGACAAAATAAGAGAACCCAAGGTTTCACCCGACATCATACTAGACATCATTCGCAAGAAAACGGTAAAGAGGCCTCCAGACACTGGAAGGATTGCTAAAGAAGTATTTGAGGTAACAGAACATGCCTTAGTTTATACGCCCATATACGAAGCTCGATGTCGACGACTAAAACTGGGGAAATCAAGATCATTCCAATAAGTGGCATTACAGGCAAGATGTTGTCTTTGTAGAAGAGACTCCGCATCTATATGGAAATGTGAGTTTCCAATAATGATTTAAGCTTCGGAAAGTTTAGTTATAGGTTCTCGATGTTTTGAGTTATGAGCCGAGGTGCATTAGTTGAGTGAATCGGAAGTTAAAGAAAAAGAGAAGCCTGTCAAGCTCGAAGATGTGGCTGAGGAAACTGGCGAGCTCATCGGAAAAGGTCTCAAGAAAGCTTGGAGTGTTACAAAGAGTTTCGGAAAAGGGTTAGTTGATACTCTTGAGAAGACAGAGAAGCGAAAAGATTCTATGCCTTCAACTTGCCCACATTGTAGTGCTTCAGTTCCTCCACATTCTAATTTCTGCGCCAGTTGCGGAAAGAAACTTTAATTCTTTACAGTGCACTCCCCTATTTTCTGCGTTCGGATAGACTAGACAGAAAGGATGGTGGAGCTATGCTCTCGTTCAAGGACCGAATCAGGAATATACTTCGCAAGCGTTCCCTTTAGTCGTGTCATAGAATCGGTGTCTCTGACGTCATTGTCTGAAATGCAAGGCAACTTCCCTGCTTCAATATAGGAAATCAGTACTTTTGCAACTTTGATCAAAACTCTGGTCTGTTTGGCTGTTAAGCGGTTACCTCTCTGTATCCGAACTATATCTATGAAATCGTAGAGAGCGTTTATTGTCTGTCTATTACCGCGAAAAATTGGAGGACCGGGGGTTTCGAAAATTTGTGCTCTTGTATGCACATAGGTCTTCGGAATCTGCCTAGGTCTTTTCAACATTCTCTCTCACATCCGTGTTATCCATTGTATTCGACGATCACATCGGTGATGGCTACAGGCATTAGGATGTTGGCGTTCAGAATAGGTTCTTCGTTGATGTCTATGTCTATAGTTACGGCGGTTACTTGTGTGTCTTTGATTTCGAAGTGAGCTTTGACTTTCATCCACTGTGTGGTAATATTCAAGGGTGTTGATGTTCCATCGATGGTCGCATTGGCGTCAACGATGTGGAATCTTATCTCTGTGTAGTTCCCAACTGAGAGTTCTTGTACCGCCAGCACAATGGAGAAGTCAGTCAAACTCAGCAGGTCGAAGGGGTCTGTTTGCATTACTGAGACATTGTACCATGTCGTGTTTCCTCCACCTTTCCTATGCACTCTAACCGCATTTACGGTTAACCAAAGCTCTTCCAACTCCGCGGGAGCATCCTTGATCTTCACAACTAGCTGACCTGTCGCCTGTACGGTGGGCAGGTATCCAATCCATACAAAACTTGCTATGATCAGAACAGCTATCAAAACGCCGCCAAGACCTCCCAATACAAGTTTGCGATTGTTGTAAACCACTATTTCACCTCCGAATTTCCATTTGGAATTGAGAAATTATGCGTATCGCCTGATTTAATACAATGCTTTTGAACAGTTTAACAATATACTGTTCAACTTTTTGAACAGCTAAGGTCTTTGGTGCCATATTCGAAACGTTTCATACCACATGATTCCTGTGCCTAAAACTCCAAACACTAAAGCAAAGACGCTGTAGAAGTCGAACATTCTAACTTGGGTAATGTAAAAAATGAGCAACGTAGTAAATAGCATAGCGTACAGTAAGTATCTGGGAAGAATGAACATTCCAACTCTAATGAACTGTCTTAGAATCCCCACGTTGACCTTCTTCAACAAACGATATTCTCCTCTTATCTTTTCCACTAACTCCAGATCAACAAGCTTATCCAAATGGTACACGGCAAGTGCGGGACTTGAAAATCCAAGCTCTCTTTGGGTTTCTCTAGCTCCCACAGTATCGTTAGGAGACCGAAGTACGTGCCAGTAAACTCGAAGAGTGTTACCTTTCAACTGGCTGGCAACGTTCTCTTCATCAAATTCCAAGCCGCTAACCTCAATACAACTGATGCTTTAGTCAAGCTTCTGAACAAAAAAATCCTATGAGCTAGGAATATGAACTGAAAGTCCACACTTTTTTGGCTTGATCGTTTCCTAACTGGTGGAAATTATTGAAGAAATGTTAAATATTCATTCTAATGAAAAGCGAGATTTTAGGAGATTTCGATGGGTGAAACAATAGAAAGAGGACTTGAGAAAATTGGTGTAACAGTCTCGAAACCAGTCTTTACTTTGATAGCCGTCATCTTTGGCATACTTGTAATGGTTTTTCAAGACCTGTTACAATGGATCGTTGGATTATACTTCATAATATAGAGACTGTTGTTCTTCGCTGACTACTTTGAGCTAAGAAAGGGATAGGACAAAGATTTGAACCCTCCCCACAAGGGAGATATCATCCGCAAGCCTTATGTTTCTCATTTTAGGGCCCACATCACAAATTACTTTGTAATGTAAAGCTACTTATTGCGAGGGAAAGTTTTTAGGGATAAGAATGCTCATTCAAAAGTGTTAGGAGATTTATTCATGGCGGAAAAGGAAACAATTGAAAAAGTCAAGGCTAGGCAAGGAGTATTCGCAAAGATCCAAAACGTGATCACTGGGGGCTATGGAACGAAAGAGGATTTGCGAGAACTCGACCGAAAGCTCCGCGATTATTACTACGCTGACTTCAAAGCCCTACGCCACAGATGGGAAGAAATCTACCTGGCTGCTTTAAACGCTGAGCAAAAATCTGCTGGAGATCACTTCAAAAAAGTCATCCAAGTCTTGGATAGAATTGCTGAAAAGGTTAACCGCGCTGATTATGGCTACGCTGGATTATGGGACCGCAAGGGATACATAAGAGAGAAGGAGCTTGCTCGAATATTCAACTACGACAAAGCCCTAAACGAAGACGTTAAAGGCATAGTTAACAGGGTTGATGAGCTGTATGCTGATTGCGAAGCTGAAAAATGGGATAGTGTAGACGCGAAGGTAAAAGTCATCAAGTCTTTAATATTCGACTTTGAATCTAAATGGAACGAAAGAGAAAAGGAATTCAGACCTTTGGAGATGTAAATTAATGCCTGTAATTGAAAAAGTTTCATGGGATTTCGGAGGGGCAGAGGATATTGCTTATAGATTTCCCAAACTCTCCCTCAAGTATGGAAGCCAAGTGGTTGTAAAAGAAAATCAGTGGGCTGTCTTCTTTAGAGATGGTAAAGCCTATGATGTTTTTGGCCCTGGAAGACACACAATAACTAGTAAAAACATTTCCCTCTTTACTGGCGCTTTAAAGGCTCTGGGCATCATAGGTGACATTTTCGATTGCGAAGTTGTTTTCGTCAGCAACAGTCAATTCCGAGGAAACTTTGGTGGAACAGCCTATTCAGCACCAAGCGGCGACATAAAATATCAAGCTGAAGTAGGTTTCTACGGATACCTCCTCTACAAAGTTGAAGATCCGAAACTGTTTGTCATGGAGTTCTTTGGAAACCGAGGAGCAACCACATCCCAAGATATCGAAAACTACATCAGAGGATTCGTAAACGAACGCATCATAAACGATTTTGGCAGCTTCGACATATTCACCGTCGTAAAGAACGTAGACATCACAACCGACAAAGTAGCACTAAAAATCAGCGACGAAGCCGCAAGAATCGGCCTAAAAATAATAGACTGCGTCTTCGAAGGCGTCAAAATCCCAGAAGAAGCACGAAGATTTGCCTCCGGAATTGGCGCACAAGCCATGACAATGCAGTACATGAAAGAAACAGCAGCAGAACTCAAAGGAACTGAAGGCGGTGGAGCAGCCGCAGCAGGCGTTGGAGCAGGACTAGGCTTGATGATGCCTTTCATGATGGCTCAACAAATGCAACAAGCTCAAGCTGGAAAACCACAAGAAGTAGTTATTTGTCCAAAATGCGGCGCCAAAAACACTGCGGGAATGAAATTCTGTGGAAATTGTGGCTCAAGCTTGCTTCCAAAACCCGCGGTTATCTGTCCAAACTGCAAAGCCGAGAACCCCGCAGGTATGAAGTTCTGTGGAAATTGCGGTAAACCTCTCGCTCAGTCAACAACTGGCGCTGAAATTACTTGCCAAAAATGTAACACTAAGAATCCTCCTGGAACAAAATTCTGCGGGAACTGTGGAGAGAAACTTTCGCAATAGCTTATACCCTATTACCGTCCTCTCTTTTTTAATGCTCTCAATGTAAAAACTCAACGAACATTCATCACACAAGTTTGACAAATTACACATCAACGACGAGAATAACTCTATAAATCCTAACCACATAATATATGCATGAGCTTGAAGCTCATGGTTGGAAAGGGGGGTTACCCCCAGGGAGAAAGGAGAAGTTTAAAAAACTTCTTTCCCAACCAATCATCAAGAACTTTCTTCTATAATTAACTTCTATTTAAGTTTTTGACAACTTTTAAACGGAAAGGCTTGGCCACCTTCAAGCTTTATGCACGAAAACACCCTTTTTTCTATGGACTCCATAAAAGAACAGGCTCGAACCATAAAAAAGCGGGGTTTGGGAGTGATATCTCCACTCTGTAGGCGTTCAAATCAGCATTTTTCGAGGACTTCTCTTAGTTTTAGTCTCTGATGAGGCTTAAGATGTCTATCATGAAATAATGAGTGACCCCGACAGAAGTATACACCTTCCAGAAGTTTTGATTCATTCCACGTAGGGGGTTTTGAATCTGCGGTTACTGGCAACCACATGAGGTG
>JAGLZW010000017.1 GCA_023131225.1 Candidatus Bathyarchaeota archaeon
CGAAACCAGAAGCTCCTTTTTCACTCTCTATCATACCTTTCAGTAATTGCTTTCCGAAGCTGTGCCCTTTACCCCTTCTATGCACCCATATACAATTCATAACGACAACGTTGTCACCAATGATGGGAAGACCTGAACCCTCAGCAGGTGCATACTCGATTGTGCCAACTGGGTCCCCCTTGAAAATCAAAATCTTCTTGTGAAAGCCCTTTGGAATTACAGACTGCAAGTACTCATGGCGCTGCTTATAGAAGGCATCTCTCTTACTACGAAAGCGACCTCCGTAGGTATCTCGCCTACTATGAAAGAGGCATCTGTAAAGGTATCTCTCATACTCGGGATTTTCAGTTACATCAACGATTTCAACTGCAGAGTTAACCTTCATTTCACCATATACCTAACCAACCCACAGAAGATAAGATTTCTTGTCTTTCATAGTCCCTCTACACTCTTCGTGATAACAACACTACTAGCAACCTTAACGTATAGAATAAGCGGAAAAATCAGATTCTTCTTTCTCGCAAAACCTTAATCAATTGATTAAGCCTATTAAAATCATTACAGAAATCAACAAAATCTTTCTACACAACGATTTTCGTGATTTTAGAAGCTAGACAATGAAATTTGATATAAAACTTCGTTTAATGACTAGTTAGTTGCCGTTTTCAGAGAGGGACGACTTGACATGAAACAATGGAAACCACCGTCTCGCTTGGAGAGAGCGGTATATATGCTAATGCTTTTGCAAATGATACTGGGCGTTATTTATGGAGTCTTATTTGGACCTTATTTGGGTGTCGAAATTCTACTGTACTTTGGATGCGTTGTCTTGACAGTTGGCTTTGTCTTTTTCTTTCTGGGTCCATATGAACTTGGAAAAAAGGGTGGCGCTTCAAAAGGAGCAAGTTGTGTGTTTGCTTTAGTTCTCGTTGACAGTGGAGTTTATGCCGTTGTTCGACATCCCCAAGCTCTGGGCTTTAAACTGTTAATGTCTGCCTCTGTTCTAATTTCCCAACATTGGTTAAGCGCAATTCTTGGTGTTCCAATGATAGTGTACGCTTACGTATCCATGCGAAAGGAAGAACAATCCAACATCGAGAAATTTGGCGATGCCTACAAACGCTATATGCAAAAGGTGCCAAGAATGAATTTTGTGCTAGGATTTATTAGACTGCTAAGACGCAGAAAAGAGCAGTAAGAATCTATGAATCTAATCTTTCACAGTCATCAACATGGTATTGAACCAAATCTCTCCAAATTTGTTATATTTAATTGCCCCTCAAATAACAAATTTGTATAATGAGGGGATGAAAATATGAAAGACACTATGAGGCTGGAATTGCTTGGTTCGGTTCAATTAATTGTGGGTATAGTCTTGGTTCTCCTCTGGTCATTCTATTCTTCGGAGTGGTGGTCTGTGGTATGTGGATTTCTCGCAGTATTTTTCTTGGTTGAAGCAATTTGGCACTATGCAGTATGTGACTGTCTACGATATTTCAGAAAAGTTGTCTAACAAGTGCGTGCAAGTGAGACATAAATCTTGAAAGGTTATTGAAAAAAATGGGATCCGTTGAATTGGAATGTGATTGCAAAAATGACAGGGAAGGGATTTAGTTGGAAAGAGAACATCTGGTGGGTTTCTTGGTCCGTTTTGTGGTTCTTCAAATTATTGCGGGTTTTTTCCTGTATAACCGAGAGAGTTTCTTGGCAGTAGCCATTTTTGGATGGATAATCATGATAGTTGGGTTTGTTATAGGTTTGATGGGTGTCTCTACTCTTAGAGAATAACGTACATGAGAGTGTTGCTCATAGGTTATTTCCATTTTTTTTTGGAATTTATGCAGAGTTTTCTTGTTCATGCTTTTCCATCTGTCCATATATGGTTCATTGTTACTATTTACCCGTGTGCATGTCACTACTGAGAAGAATTGGGGAAGTTATGGTTTTATAACCTTAGGCGACTCTGTAGTTTTTGTTTTATTTGCTTTTCATGACTTCGATGTATAAGAAACCCTCTTTAACCTTCTTTTCCATTTCCTCAGCCCACTTTTCTTTTCCTATCTCTTTGATTCTACGAAGCCTATCTAGATGCCCTCCGTAGGCTTGAACTTGTGGTTTTAGTTTGTCGCAAGGCATTTTTTTGCACTCTGCACATGTTGAAAATCCTTTTTCCCTACAACAATCTCTGATTACACAGACTGGTGGTCCGCCACCAGCTAAGCAGCTAGGACATTCTCCAAACATTTTCATCAGAGATTGCAGAACTTCTTCAAACTGGGAGTAGAAAGCAAGCTTTGGGTCCCATTCTTTGGCTTCCTTTGCTATTTCTCGAAATTGATAAGCATTCAATACTTCGAGTAGTTGCAAGGCTCTCTTCCTAATCATTTGCTGATAAATTGCACACGCACCGCAATAAAGACCACAATACCCAACTAAACTTGGCCCATCACTCATAGATGCTCCCCCTTTCGGATTGAAGATAAGATTGTTGATGCTTCAAATAAGTTTCACCTTTTAAGAAATGAAGATATAAAGCATTTATCCGCCTAATTATACAGTTTTCAGCCTTTCTTGGAAAGCCTTTCTAATCTCTTCCTCACTTAGCGGTGGTCCTGCACCTAAGTATTCGCCATTTACAATAATCGCTCCCACGATTCCATATTTTAATATGTTCTCCCGCTTGTTGGTATCAAAATCATTTACGACAACACGGTCCCCGAATTCTCTTGCTATCTTCTTAACTCTTTCCGAGTTCTGCCAGTCAAACGGACATTGGTCATTATGGAAAATGTCGATTTTCAACTTTCCCTCAACTAGCTTTTGCTTATGTAACAATGTTAACCAACAAGGATTTTCCACACTTCCAAATTTTTTCATAAAGATGTTGACTGGACCACTTTTCGTCACATTCTTAAATCCATACTTCTCAAAGAAAGTTCTTGGCATAAAATTCTGCCAGTCAGTCGCTTGCACAGTCAATCCTTTCCTTCCCATATTTTTAGTGTCTTCAATGCACGCTCGAAGAAGTTTGTCTCCAATTCCTTTTTTTCGTTCATTAACTTTGACATTCATGCAAGGAACAACCACAGCATCTTCACCGACAACGTTCAAAGGAGCGTCTTCTACGGGGTAATACTCGATGAATCCAACTGGCTTGTCCTCCTTATACGCGATATTGGCCCGTCCACCCCTTTGCAACTTCTCCAGCAAAAGCTTCTTCTTTCTCTTTTCTCCTTGTAGAAAGAATTCATTTTTGGTTCCTCTCGGAGAACAAAAGGTTGCCACATCTTCCACGTTTTTTTCAGTTAACTCACGAATCTCAACCATGTTCTTCGCCACTAGTAACTAGCCTCTGCCGTTTTAAAGCCTTGAGGGATATGTGTGTTCTGGGCAACCTTTGTCAAAATCTCAGTCTATAAGAAACGACATTCTTAAGCAAACTTGACTTGATATAGCATCAAATTCAAGGTGATATCGGGAGATATCTCCATTTATGATAGTTCTGACAAGAAAATACGCTGCATTATCAATGTCGTCTCTAAACGAGCCATCTTCTGGTAAACCACAACTTTGGGACAAATAGCCAGCTCTTCTACAGCTTACTAAAAGGATTAATAGAGCAGTTCTGCTTGGAAAAAAACAGTCTCGTCTGCCCCATCGCACGCACGTCTAATTTTCTAACTTTAACAACAATCGGAAAATCATTTACAACCCGCCCCAAAACAAGACAGTGATGCGGCGGCAAATCTCGAGCCACAGCCTTCACAGTTTCCGCGTCCACCTTAGAAGCTCTAGAAACAGTCTCTAGATCATGCCCATTAGTAAAGTTAAAGAGAAACAAGTTATCGGCTTGACGATAAATATTCTCTCGAATCGTATCTGGCTGATTAGTTATGAAAGTGGTGAACACCCCAAAATGCCGCATTCGAGTAACTATGTCAATCCAGTAAGTCTCTCTCAGATACAAGTGCGCCTCCTCAGCAAACAAAAAAATAGCTCGCAGTTTCCAATCTGTTAATAGCTCTACAAGCTTGCCAAGCACATACTCAACCACAATAAGCCTATTTATCGTTGATGTGTCACGAAGATTGATCACAACTGCACCGCCTACTCGGGCTTTGTGAAGCGAATTCGTCAACGAGGTTGCCTGTGCCGGGTTGTCAGTAAGCAAACCAGAATTCAGCAATGTATGATATCGAGATAACAAAGCATCACGCACATGCTGATTACACTTCCAATTCCTTATCGCCTCACCTAACTCATGCATCGTCAAAACGTCTTTTTCTTCAAGAAAACGCCATATGCGTTTAAACTCTCTGGCTGAGGTCCCTGGCAAACTAAGCGCGTTCACAAGAACATTAAGCATTACACGAAGTTTCAACTGCCCCAGAGTTACTTTGAGGTTTTTTCCAGGCGTTAAAACATGAATCTTTTCACGAAACTCGTTAGGTTTTCCATCAACATTTTGACCAAGGCCTGCATATTCGCCGTTCAAATCAAGGATTACAACGGGGGCACCGTGGCTTATCAGACTAAGGGTTAACAGTTTGGATATGTGAGACTTACCGGTTCCTTTTTTGCCTGTAATAATGTTTAGACTGCCATCTAAAGCCCGCAAATCAACGAGAAGCTGCTTCTTTTCTGTTGTTTCACCCAGATTTATCTGATAATTCCCGTCAATTTCTGTCTGAGCAAGTAGCCTTTCAATTGGGAGCGTCTTGATTATTGCACGAGAACGGGAAGGAAGCCAAGAACTCGTAGGCACTAACTCGCCGTTATTGTTTGTAGCTCGAATTTTGCAGATTAGTAGGCGTGCATCTTGAATATAGGCAATATGAGTCGCCACTTCAAAAGGATCTACATCTTCCCCTTCTATATAGGAACCATCATTATGGTTTCGAAGCAATTCCTCCAGAATGCCTGGTATGTCAGCGTATTGTATGTCTATGACTTGAACGATTAGACCTTTTCCAGTTTTAAGGTCCTCAATAGTTAGGTAATCACCTTTCTCAACTTCTTCATTTGGAAAACTTATGATGTGCACCGTTGAACCTTCTTTTCTATAAAGCCGCAAGTCAACTAACCTTCCGGTCCTTTGCCGAAGCGACCAAAAAGTATGCGACGTATATTTGGCCTTCTTAAAATTCTTATGTTGTTTTCTCTTGCAACGCAACGTTGTATTCCTAAGACCTCTGTTGCCGTGAACGTAGAGAATATATGAGCAAGACGGAGGGTTTCTGGATAACTCTGTAGAATTAAATCGTTCCCAAGCAATCTTTGGACCGCTTCAATCGCTTGTGTATGAGACAACTGCTTATCAACATCTAATCGGAAACTGCAGCAGCCCCCAGTTAGCCTTGCTACATATATATTACCCATTGAGCGCATTGGGCCTCCATACTCAGGATAGCCCTGTATTTTGAGCAAGCATGGAGGCGGATATTTCCATGCAAGGTCTGTTAGGCGATGACCATATAGAAGTAGTCGTGTCATCTTTGAAAAAGCTAAGATAGTGTTTTGATTGTCACGCGATTCCTTTAGCAGTCGTTCCATGTTATGTACAGGTGTTTCAGGAGTGCCCGCTGTGAGACTTCCATCCCAAAGAATAAGGTTGCCATGCGTTGTCTGGTTGATGGTTGCCTGTATCCATCGTTCGAAAAGAGTTGTTAGTCTGAGCTGCATGTGAAGAATGTTAGGTGAAATGTATCGTTGTATATGTGCTGTTTGGCGATTTTCACCAAAGTTGTGAATATCATTTTTGTTTTTCTCAGTAATGTGAAAAGGAAAAGGACCCAATCGCAAGTAACGGTAGCGATCAGCTTGTTTCCATACAATAGCACCTCTTACTGCAAGTAACAAGCCCGTTTCGGTTTCGCCCAGTTTTATGCTTGAGACATCTATTGCAACTATGGGAGTTTTTGTATGATTTGGCTTCAGCTTCACGAGTCTTGTCGAAGGAAGGAAACATTTTGGTTCTTCTCGTGCAAAACGTTGAGTTGTTGTGTTTCCTGCAAAAAATGGTTGATTGTCCACCCATTTTTTCATGGAGCGTACGCTGAGCTCTATGAATTGCTGCGGAAATTGTAGGTCTTCTTTTTGGGGTGGAAAATTATATTTTGGTGTTGTTGTTATAGGTAATTGTGCATTCACCAAGATTCACCAATATCTTTATGTTTGGTGTTCTTGGCATTTAAGTATTGTGCATGAACAAATTGCACAATACAATAACCAATAGGCGAGAAACAGTGGTTGAAAGCAGAGATGCCAAGGGTCGTGTACATGTACGGTTGAAAGTGGGGAGCATCGATGTTGAGGTTGAGTGTGGTGTAGATGAAGTGGGGGACGTTGTTAGTAGGGTTTTGGAAGCGCTAGCTGAAAGTGGTGGTGTCGTTGCGGATGGTGCAAGTTCTTCTGGAAGAGTCGGGGTTAGCTATCGAGAGACCTGCAAAGGTTTGATTTTGGATCTGTGGCGGGAAGGCTGGTTTGGACTTGGTCGTAGCCTTGGTGAAGTTCATGGGGAAATGGGTCGTAGAGGTTTTCATTATGATCGCACAGCTGTAGCGCACGCGTTGGTCGATTTGGTTCGAGAGGGAGTCTTGACACGGGAGGGAAGGCCCAGAAGGTATCGCTATCTGCAGAAACGTCCACCGCCAACTGTCGCCAAAACCAAGAAAAGCCAAGAGAAGTGAAAAAACGATAGGGGGGAGAAGAGGGGGAGGTAGGGTGTTTTTGGTGTGTGCATGCGCAATGCTAGGAGCTCTGAGTTTTGTTTAGCTTCGAAAAACTTTCTAAAAGGATTGCGAATGCGAATGAAGTATTTGTATCATTTACAGGCTACATGGGTTACTGTGTGTTTCAAATTGATATTGGCTTCTGTTATTTCAATTGGAGATTTTCGAACTGCAGGATCTGTTCCTGATGCGCGCGCGTATGAAGAGATACAAGGGCGTGGATTCGGCCATTGAGAATCATTTTAGAAAACTACGAAAGAACCGGAAAATTGTATATTTACGCTAAGAAAGGAAAAAACCCATATAATAATGAGAACACAAAAATTGTACGAAATGCTAAAGCGACTTGTGTGAATATGCGGGTGTATAAGAACTATAAACTGTCGAACGCAGCGACGAAACAATCCGAATCTTGTAAAAAAGAACAAGAACTCTAAAGTCTAAGCCTTGCCTCGAATCTGTGGCAAGACCTCATCTATTAACTGCTTGACCCCTAAGGTCGAAAGCCGAAAACCTACATCCTCTACTCTCACTACTAGACCCTTACGACACAGCTCGCCAAGCCGGGTACCTGTAATCTTTCCGCTCTTTCCCAGCCAAATCTGCATCTCTTCCTTTGATAACCACGGTTTGTATAAAACGCCCAACCGCCCCCCAACATAAGCTGCAAGCAACATCAACAGCAAACCTTCATTATCAGTCAACTTTTCCTTAGGAACCAAAACCGCCGGTCCCTCCTCTGCCACAGCAACCAAACCCTTTGCAGCTTCAACAACCTCCACTAAATCCACAGTAAGAACCACTTCCCGCGTCGCATCAAAAAGCGGAATCATCTTACCGAAAAACTGGTTAATGCCCGCCCAAACATCGTCAACATCACCTGTAAAAGTTTCCTCAATGTCCTTATACTTAATATGCACCGTAACACTCAACGTCAAGTGCTCTCCTTCAACTTCGACATAATTTCCTCCTCAACCCACTTCTCACCCTGCGTTGTCAATCTAAATTGCGGTCGCCCCGGGTCAGGCTTGAACACCAAACCCCGCTTCGTCATCTCATTCAACCTTGCTGGCACCATAGACTTCACACCGCTAGATTGCAGCAAACGGTCAATTTGCGTCGCCGTATTCGTCTTTCCATCAGAAGCATACAAAACCAGCCCAATAGATTCATAATGCGTGAGTTTACGTCTCGCTGTAATTACTGGTCCTTTCGTAGTAAACTCTACAATTCCATCCAACTGTGCTTGCAAAGGCGGTGTCAGCTTCGATGAAACCAGATCGCCAATTCTCTCCATAAACTCAGGGGGCATCTCTTGCAGCATATCCAAAATATCATTTGCGCTATTACCTTCAATAATAACTTCACCGAAAGACGTCTTCACTCGAATTCGTAGGTGCCCAGGCAATACTTAAGCCTCCTTCTTGGCCAAAATGTAGACGTACCCAGCGTCAGTTTTCCATCGTCTCACTTTCCCTTTTTTCACAAGCCAAGACAATACACCCGACAAGGTTGTGGATGGATAATGAATAGCATTCGCCTTCAAAGCTTCAGTGATCTCAGGTGTTGTTCTAGGTCTCCAAGCCCCCCATTCAGTCTCAAGCAGCTTTAAAACAGCCTGACTACAGTTCTTTGCCTTCTTGATTGAGGGGTACATTTTGGACGGTTTGGCAGTGGGGGAAGTCAACTGCACTGTTACAGGTGATTTTTGGGTGGCACTGATTTTAGAGTCTATGTGGGAGAATGCTTTGGAAATATTCTCAACAAGTTTTGGGAGATCCCTAACTGTTTTCAAAACTTCCTTTTGTGTGCCTGAAATTTCAACCTCGTTTTGGTTTATTTTGATGCGGAACGAAAATGGCATGCTTTGTCTAACCTCATAATGATAGAGTGATATTAGATAGATATTATAAAATCTTTTACTGTTCAACATGGGATTTCGTATTCATTCATAAGAGAAGATATGTGCTGTTGTTGCGTCGAAGCCTTATGTTGCCAAAGCTGTAACTTTCAGACAGAATCGCGGAAAGATGTCAAGATATGATTTCACCCGTTTCTTGTCTGTATGATTGAGCGAAGTGAATGCGGTAAAAAGTCGTTTCTCTTCCGTTAACGACTTCTTTGTAGCTGCCTTTGTAGACTTCACAGTCGCAGCGGCTGGGTTCAATGGCCACTGAAACGAAGTTGGGGAAGCATTTGAACAATCTTGTGCAGAGTTTCCTCCCTTTTTCTGTTAGTTCGAACGCTTTTTTCTTTTTCACCTACTTTCTTGATGCTGTGTTTTACGAGTCCTTTTTGTTCAAGTTGCTGTCGATGGGAAACTTGCGGGAGTGTGCGCCGTCGCCGACACGTTAAAAAAAAGATTCTGTTAAGTTGAGTAGACATTCGCCCCTTCTCATAAACTGAAGTAGAAGGTGTGAAGTGAGTGGCAAAGGATGCACTTGCAGCATGGAAGTTGATGAGAAGGGCATCTAACTAGGCTAGATTCGCTGTTTCTAATACTCCTAATTTTTGATTATTTTGAGAAAACCTTGGATATTATATACTGAGCGATTACATTAGCGAAACGCTCTTAGAAGATCATCTTTGAAACGATAGGTTGACGCTTAAATCTCCTAGTTTTGCCTAGACCTTTTCAAGATCTGCAAGAGTAAGGTGCTTTTTTATTCCAGCTAATGGTGCTATGAACGAATTCATGTTTTGGACAGTTTTTGTTTTCTGCAAGTCTGCAAGGAATTCTGAATAGTCAGTATAGTTCTTGTGCATAGTGACGATTATGGAATTTTTTCCGTCAAGTCCGTTGCCTTTGCCAACAAATACTACTCTAGGGTCTTTTTCAAGCCATTTGTAAGGTATTTCAGTATCTGCTTTTTCCTCTGATAGCCATTGTGTGAAAGTAAATGCTGCTAGTTCGAATCCAAGCTTGGTAAAGTCTGGCAGCGCAGTATATTGCAAAACATACTTTTCGTCTTCAAGTTTTCTCCTTGTCCGCGTAACGGTAGGTTGTGAAAACCCGAGAACCTTTGCTAAGTCTCTATCGCTTCTTCGAGAGTTCTTAATCAATTCGTACAGAAGTTTCGGAATTTTGTCAGTATGCATGCCTTTGCATAAACTGCAAAGTAATATATAAATTATATGATTGCCTTTGAGACAGGTGCGATTTTTTAATTTCAGCTAGAAATTAGCGTTTTTTATGACCTTTTTAAAACATAGAGCCCTCTGGTGAATCTTTCAGCTCTGCTTTTCCTCACCAACACTGTGTCTTCAATTCGAAAACCGCCGAAGCCAACGATGTATACCCCAGGCTCGTCGGTAACCACGTTTCCAACCTTTAGTATGTCTTTGCTTGTAGGACTCAAAACAGGCTGCTCATGAACTTCTAGCCCAACGCCATGACCGAGACCGTGGACAAAATATTCACCGTACCCCTCCTTCTCTATAATACTCCTTGCAGCTGCATCTGATTCCGCAGCCTTCGCTCCCTCCCGCATCTCTTGAAAAGCTTTCTCCTGAGCCCTTTTCACCACAGTATAGATTTTTTCCTGTTTTGCAGATGGCTTACCGACTGCAAACGTTCTAGTCATGTCTGCACGGTAGTTCTTGTATGTCGCCCCAATATCGACAACCACTAGATCTCCAGTTTTAAGTTTTCGTTCACCACATCCCCCATGGGGATAAGCCGAGTGGGAACCTGAGGCAACTATAGTGTCAAAAGCTACGCCATAAGACCCGCTGACGCGCATCGCATACTCAATTTCAGCGGCAACCTCATACTCTCGAGGCCCAGCTTTAATTGTTTCGTAGGCAGCTTGCATGCCCTCAACTGTCAACTCTGCAGCTTTTCGCATTTTCCTCAGCTCATCCTCATCTTTTACTTTGCGAAGATTCCAAACGTATTCGCTCTTAGCTTCGAGCTTAGCGGTGTTCATAAGAGTTTTGCTGAATTTCTGATATGTCTCAACATTCATTGTGTCGAAGCCTAACTTCTTTAACTTTAGGCTCTTAATCTGCTTGGCAACTTTCTTAACCAAGTCTTCGCCACGTTTCACCAGTTCTACCCTACAGTTCTCAGCTTCAGCCTTTGCCCCTTCATAATTTACACCGTAGACGTAAAGGATACTTTCATCATCGCTTGGAACTAACATCGCAGCAGCACCCGAGAAATCGGTAAAATAGAGCATATTAATCAGGTTGATGATTAAGTAGCCGTCAAATTCCTTTCTGAAGGCAGCTTTCAAGGCTTTAATTCGATTCCTCAACGCACATCCTCCATTATAAAGAATTCTAGTTGATAAAAATAGAGTATAACCTTTGTGGACTTCTGCCTAGCCGCCACTCATTAGCGACATAAGTATAACTTGGTCTCCGTTCCTAAGACTTGTCTCTACGTCGTCAAGCTGTCCAATCAGCACTCCATTTACAGTGACCACAAAACCTGTTTTAACATCTTTTTGACCTGGCTCAAAAATTTCCTTTTTGAAAAGCGTTCCATAAAGATTTGACAAATCACTCAGCAGTTCCTGAAGCGAAGCTCCCTTGCTTAACTCGATTTCTTCAACTCGTTTGTTAAGCAAGTTCTTGATGAAGCCTAAATACTCCACTTTCACCTTCATGTTAAGCCACGTCTTCAAAGAATATTTTTCGACGGGTCTATTTAACTCTTCTAAAAGAGTCATGTTGTAAGCGGAAGGGGAATTGTATGTACTAATCGATAAAAGTGCAAATCTAAGCTTAAACAAAGTTACGGTGTTAGCCTGAAAATAGAATCTTGCTCAACTGAGTGGTTGGTAGCCCGGGAGAGATTCGAACTCTCGTCTGAGGGTCCAAAGCCCTCTATGCTTGTCCACTACACCACCGGGCTCTACATTGCTTATACACGTAACCATCGTAAAAATCTTAACATCCACTTATACATAGTGTTAAAAAGCGGGAAAAGCTATGGGCGTCAACCTCACTCCAATTATGGTAAAACAAATTCTCACCCTAAACGATTTAAAAGGCAAAAGCCTTGCAGTGGATGCCAACAACTACCTCTACCAATTTCTATCCCTCATACGAGTAAGGGACGGAACACCTCTAAAAGACTCAAAAGGAAACATCACATCCCACCTTACAGGTCTAATGTTCCGATCCACCCGCTTAATACACGATTTTAACATAGACCTTGTCTTTGTATTTGACGGTCAACCACCAGCACTAAAAGGAGGAGAAATTAAAAGGAGACGCGAACAGCGAGAGAAAGCCCTTCAAGAATGGCAAGAAGCATTGAAAGCCCGAGACTACGCTAAAGCCTTCTCAAAAGCGGTCATGACAAGCCGACTAACACGAAGCATGATAGAAGACGCTAAAAAATTACTCACGCTTCTCGGAATCCCTTACGTGCAAGCTCCAAGCGAGGCAGAGGCTCAAACCGCTTATATGGCGATGCGAGGTGATGTTTGGGCCGCAAGCAGCAAAGACTATGACTGCGTTCTTTTTGGGGCACCAAAACTGTTGCGGTTTTTAACAATTCATGGACGGGAATACCTGCCAAGCAAAGGAGTAGCGAGACCCTTGAAGCCTGAACTTATCACCTTATGCCAACTTCTTTCGCATCATGAAATAACGCGTCAGCAACTTGTTGACTTGGCGATTCTGATTGGAACGGATTTTAATAAAGGAATAAAAGGTGTAGGACCTAAAACAGCTCTCAAACTTGTCAAAGGACATGGGAGAATAGAAAATCTGCCTAGCAAGTTTTTGTCAAAAATCCCACCACAGTACAAGGAAGTAAGAGAAATTTATCTTCATCCAACAACAACGTTAGAATACGATCTTAGTTATAATCCCTTGCGTGAAGAGGAGCTTTTTCACTTTCTCTGCGATCAGCGAGACTTCGCTCAGAAACGGGTGAAAACGATTGTTCAAAGAATGAAAGAAATTCACAGACTAAAAAAGCAAGCAAGACTTGAAAAATGGTTTACCAGGAGCATGTGACCTGTTTGCTCTGCGCCAAGGTTTCTGAAAAACAGTCTAAACACTCTAAAAAGACAGAAAAGTATCAGAAAATTATTTAAACCATTTCCACAGAAGCCTATGATACCATGGGAGGCAGGTAGAATGAGATTCGATTACGCTTTGTATGTTGTAGCAATGGTGTGCTTCATAATAGCGATCTATGCTTTTGTTGCATCTTTAGCCGAAGTAACTGAACTTTATCTTTATGTGCTAGCCGTTATCGGCGTTGTTTTCATAGGGCTTGGATACATGGCAAGACCAAAACAGGCAACACTTGCGTCAGCAACAACAGTAGCTCCGCCATCACCACCCGTATCATCGCCAGAGCCAACAGTGAAGCCAAAAACTGAGCCAAAAGAAGAACCGAAGAAAGCTTCAACGAAAAAAAGAGCGCGAAAGAAAAGAACCACAAGAAAACGTAAAAAATAACCTAGCTTTGCTGCTTCACTTCTTGATTTCTCAATGTTCCAGTTCCGTCGTGAAAAAACTTTCTGTCATTTAGAAATAGAGTGCGAGCTAACAAAAAAAATAACTGCGTGTATTGACTAGGCATCAGTTTTAGTTACAATTTTGCTAATCGCTGAAAATCCAACAAGATATGATAAACGATGTTCAAGCGCGCGCATTGAGACAGAAAGAACTTATAATTTAAATTCCCAAAATTTGACGGCTCCTAGAGCGATAAAAGTTAAGAGAATGTTAGTTGCATTAGGAAAGCAGAAAAGTAGTCTATTGAGGTGAACAGTGTGCAAGTAAAACGTCATCCAACAAAATACATGGGCGAAGAATACCGCCGCCTCGTAAGTGAAAGCTTGAACTGGGAGCTCAAAGAGCTTCAAACTGCCAGCGAACCCGTCTGCACAATCGATGGCAAAGAAGTCATCATGCTCTGTGCCAACAACTACCTCAACCTGTCAACACATCCTAAAGTTGTCAACGCTATGCTGGAAGCAACCAAGAACTATGGAGCAGGTGCAGGGAGCGATCGCTCCATTGCAGGAAACATGATGCTGCATGAAGAATTGGACATCCGTTTAGCCAAGTTCAAGAAAGCTCCCGCCTCATTAACATACCAGACTGGCTTCATGGCTAACGAAGGATTAATTCCCCAACTATGTGGTAGAGGTGATCTTTTCGTGTCTGATGAGCTTAACCATGGCTCCATCATAGACGGTGTCCGCTTGACCCACGCTGACCGAGCAATCTTTAAACACAAAAATGTTGAAGATCTGACCCGCGTCATGGACGAAGCTGAAAAACACCAACCACCTTACAAGCACATTTGGATTCTAACTGACGGAGTCTTCAGTATGGACGGTGACCTCGCTCCTCTCCGCGAAATTGCCAAAATCGCTGAAGAACACGGTGCAGGCGTTTATGTAGACGATGCCCACGGAGAAGGCGTGCTCGGCGAAGGCGGTCGCGGAATCGTCAGCCATTTCAACCTAACCCCAGACCAAGTGCACGTTGAAATGGGAACGTTTTCCAAGGCCTTCGGCGTCATAGGAGGGCACATAACAGGCTGCGAAGACCTGCGAAACTTTGCCTATAACAAATCCAGAAGCTGGCTTCTCAGCGGAGGCGTACCGCCAGGTGTAGCTGCGGCATGCATCGCAGCGATCGATGTTCTTGAAACTGAGCCGGAACACGTAAGAAAGGTTTGGGAAAACCGCAACTACTTCCTCAAAGCAATGCAAGACCTCGGCTTTGACACGGGAAATAGTGAGACTCCGATTGTACCGGTTATGTGTGGAGAAAGTAAAACAGCGAAGGAGCTTGCAAACTTCATTTGGGAGAAAGGCATCTTTGCATTGCCAATTGTTTTCCCAATGGTGGCGCGTGGAAAGGCGCGAATCCGAGTCCAACTATGCACCAAACACACGAAAGAGTATTTAGACAAGGCAGTTCAAGCGTTTGAGGAAGGGGGAAAGAAGCTAGGTCTAATCTAGGCAGAGTGAAATAAGAGGCCAGCACAACCCAATTTTTTCCACAACATACATTTAAAGTTCTTCGTTGCGTAAAATATGATGGGCTTGAAAGAAGAGAAAAGAGCTTTCAGAGAAACTATCTGGCGCGAAATGACAGAAAAGGAAATAGTGGAATTCCCACTACCATGCTTTGGCAGAATTCCAAACTTTACAGGCTCAGGAGAGGCAGCTAACAGAGTCAGGTCATTACCTGAATGGAAAAACGCATCAATAATTTTTGCAAACCCGGACTTCGCCCAGCAAAAAGTCAGAGAGAACACGCTGAGAGAAGACAAACTCCTAATCATGGCTTCGCCAAGACTGAAACACGGTTTTCTTTTGGTCGCTCCAGATAATGTGCAGGAGAAAGAAAGTTTTGCATCCACCATAAAAGGGGCATTCAAATATGGACGAAAAATCGAAGCCAACAATCTTCCGAAGCCGAACCTTGTGGTAACTGGCTGCGTGGCCGTGGATAAGCATGGACATAGGCTTGGAAAAGGCGGCGGTTTCGGAGACCGAGAGCTTCAACTGTTGAAACGTAGGTTTGGCAATATTCCAGTAGTCACAACTGTTCATGACACACAACTGGTGAAATTGGTGCCTTATGAGACGCATGATGAAAGCGTCGACATAATTGTTACGCCAACTCGAATAGTTAGAGTTAAATGCAGTCGAACCCAAATCACTGCAACTGAAAAATGAAGTGTCAACTTGTTGTTCATAGACTGGGATTGGATGTATCAAGTGGCATCGCAGTTTGGATTTTTTGGCGTCTTTCTAGTTAGTCTGATAGGCACTATGATGATTATCGTTCCTATCCCTTATACGCTGGTGATTTTAGGGTTAGGTGCTGCTGGATGGAACCCTATATTGCTCACAATTGCAGGAGGCTCTGGCTCTGCTATTGGAGAACTTTCAGGTTACTTTCTTGGATACTACGGACGAAGAATAATCAGCGAAGAAAGACAGAGAAAAATGCGTTATTTCCTCAAGCTTTTTGGCAGATACAGTCCCGCCGCCATTTTTGTTTTTGCACTAACCCCGCTTCCAGACGACCTGCTCTTTATTCCACTAGGCATACTGCAGTACAACCTTTTCAAAGCGTTCATTCCAGCTATATTAGGGAAGCTTCTCATGTGTTACATCCTAGCATCCTTCGGCAAGGTCTACGGGGACATTCTCATTTTCCTTTTCGGAGACACAGGAGGCTGGATAGGCGCACTTATAATGGCTGTGCTTCTGATCCTCGTCATATATGCCCTATATCGGGTTGACTGGGAAAAACTCTTTGACAAGTATGTTGCAAACAGAGGAAAAAGTTAAGATGCCATTGACTTCAAAGACTTGAGGATAGGCGAAAGAACTTGAGGGTTATAGCTGACTTACACATTCACAGCCGCTTCAGTAGAGCCACAAGCAAAAGGATAAACATCCAAGAGATTGCGCGATTTGCCAAAATAAAAGGCTTGAACTTAGTAGGCACGGGAGATTTTACGCATCCCAAATGGATGAAAGAGCTGCAAGAGGATTTAGTTGAAGCGCCAGGCAAGGGGCTTTTCAAGTCATCCAAATTCGCAAACTCAGCCTGTTTCATGATAACCGGCGAAGTAAGCACGATATTCATGTTCAGAGGCGAAACAAAGAAAATTCATCATCTAATTTTGACGCCCAACTTCGAGACGGCAATACAAGTCAACGATCGACTAGCACAGTATGGCGACTTGAGCCTTGATGGAAGACCTACACTTGAAATGTCTGCGCCGCAGCTGGTGGAGGAAGTCATGTCTGTTTCGGCAGATAACGAAGTGATACCCGCTCATGTTTGGACCCCGTGGTTCAGTCTTTTCGGTGCCTTCAGTGGCTTCGACAAAATAGAAGATTGCTATCAAGACATGACAAAACACATTCACGCCTTAGAAACCGGCTTGTCTTCCGACCCACCTATGAATTGGCGGATAAGTGCCTTAGACAAGTTTACCCTAGTATCAAACAGCGACAGCCACAGTTGCTGGCCATGGAGAATTGGACGAGAAGCCAACGTTTTAGACCTTGAACAGCTCACATATGAGGAAGTTGTGGACGTAATTCGCAAGAAAGACCCAGAACGGTTCAAGTTCACCATCGAAACAAACCCAGCCTATGGCAAATATCATTGGTCTGGACATAGAAGCTGCAATGTCTCCATGCCGCCACAAGAAGCAATGAAGTTTGGTAATCTTTGCCCAATGTGTCGTAAGAGGCTAACGAAGGGCGTGGAACAAAGAGTTGAAGAGTTAGCGGACAGACCAGCAAGTTTCAAGCCGCAAAACGCTATCGGCTACATGCATCTACTGCCACTGTCAGAAATCATTGCAACAGTTTTGAACGCGTCATCTCCTAGCGTGCAAAACGTCTGGAGCGTCTTCAATAGCCTGATGGCCAAGTTTGGCAGCGAATATAATGTGCTGATTGACGCTTCTGCAGAAGAACTGTCTAAGGTTGTTGACCCAAAAATCGCTGAGGCGGTTGTTAAGGTTAGAGAAGGAAGAGCCCAAGTCATCCCTGGTTATGATGGGGTTTATGGTCAACTTATTCTCTTTAAGGAGCGCAAGACGGAGCCTAGGGTTAGCAAAGTTCCCCAACGCAGTCTGACGGAATGGTGTAGCCACACTTAATACCTGCTGGCACACATACATGAAGATATATAGGGCTAGTTAAGCACGCGTTCTCTAATCTGATTGTTTTCATTTCTATGTTCAATCTTATCTCTATTCAAGGTTTTTCAGCGTCTATGTCTCTCACTGAGCTTCCCATTCCGTAATGCGGCACAATCAAGTGCTTTGAGGACGTCTGCTCTCTCCTTAAAAAACCTTCTAAAATAAACTTCAAGATTCTTGATTTGCACATTCTTACGGGGTATCTTAAAGCTCATCTGGAGTGTATATCCTTGGAGAAATGGATTGGAACTGGCGGTGTAGTTGCGGAGGCTCAGGTTGAAAATCTCCTGAAACAGCTGCAGCAGTTGCCAACGAATGTTCTAAGATTAGGATGATAACTCAAATGTGAAAGCTGAAGGACATAGCTTATTTACTGTACATTCCCCGCAGTTAGGTTTCTTGGCGGTGCAAACTCGTCGACCATGAAATATGAGCAAATCATTAAGTTTCGCCCATTGTTCCTTGGGAACAAGCTTCATCAAATCCCTTTCTATCTTGTCAGGGTCCTTACTCGCACTCAATCCTAATCTTTGGGAGAGTCTTCGAACATGCGTGTCAACGGCAATTCCTTCAACAACTTGGAAGGCGTTCGACAATACAATGTTTGCAGTTTTTCTAGCCACTCCAGGCAGTGTAGTCAATTCATCCATTGTCTTCGGCACTTTTGACCAGAACTTTTCCACAAGCATCTGCCCCATCTTCTTCAAGTATTTAGATTTGTTTCGATAAAAGCCAGTAGATTTTATGTCCTTTTCTAGTTCCTTAAGGTCTGCATTTGCATAATCTTCCGCTTTCCTATATTTTTTAAACAAGCTCTTCGTGACTTCGTTGACTATCTTATCAGTTGATTGAGCTGAAAGTATTGTTGCAACTAGAAGCTCCAACGGGTTGCTGTAATGAAGCGCTATTTTCGCATCTGGGTGTTCCTCTGCTAGAAGTTGGATGACTTTTTGAACTAGTTCCTTATCTTTCATTTTGCAGACTGCCTTTATTTCTCCTAATGAATAACGGAGAAGCTGTAGAAACGGGGCGACTATGATTCTGTTATCTTAATCGCTTGAGTTGGACAATTGACTTCGCAAGCTCCGCAGAAGATGCATTCAGGCTCGTTCACTGGGTCTGATTTTTGTTCCGAAACAGGATGCCCAGGCGTATCGATCATTTCAAAAACTGATACGGGGCAAACTGAGACGCAAATGGCATCTCCATTACATAGGTCTTGGTCTACGGCCACTTGAGTTCCATGAATGCCAAGTTTCTTCGGAGGGTTCACTTCTCCTCTCACGTCATGACCATTATGGGTGTCCACTTTCGATTTCTTCATAAAGTCGGGGTCAATAGGCATCTTTCACAATTCCTCCTAATTCTTTCACTACTATCCAAGTGCCATTATATATTTGCTTTTTTCAAATTTTACAGAAAACCTTAATCATGGTTCGACGCTATCTAGGTGGCATTGGTGGAGAAATTGGAAGGATACGCAGACAAAATATTGAGAGTAGATCTATCTACCAACGCTTTTAAGGCAGAAACACTGCCACCCGGATGGCCGCGCAAATTTTTAGGTGGAATGGGCTTTGCAAGCACCTTGCTTTTCAAGGAAACAAAAAAGGGCTTAGATGCTCTTGGCGCAGATAATAAGCTAATCATTGCACCAGGGCTTCTGACAGGGACCGGTATTCCGACTGCTTCGAAAACACTTTTCTTAGCGAAATCTCCTCTAACAGGTGGCTTTGGAAAGGCAGCCGCGGGTGCATCAATTGGACCTGCATTGAAAAAGGCTGGATATGACCTTTTAGTAATACAAGGAAAAAGCTCGAACCCTATTGTCTTGGTTATCGCTGATGACGTAGTAAAGGTGGATGGTGCGGGGGAGCTTTGGGGCAAAAACGTGCGTGAAACTGCCGCTCTGTTAAAGAAGCGCTATGAAGGTTTTTCAACTGCCGTGATTGGGCCAGCTGGTGAAACTCTTTCGAGAATAGCTGGAATTGACTGCGATGAGCGACAGGCTGCACGAACGGGTGTTGGCGCCGTTATGGGTTCCAAAAAATTGAAGGCAATTGCTGTGAAAGGCACTTCTAACATTGAATATGCTGACGCTCAAGCTTTGCGTGATTTAGTTATTAAATGGACTAAGAGTATTAGAGAAAACCCTGGCTCGCAACTGGACATGAAGTACGGAACAGGAGAGTTCTATGCTTGGATGAATAAAGACAAAGGAGTTCATCCGAGTCGCAACTGGCAACAAGGCTACTTCCAAAAGTCTTTCGACAACCTCAAAGAAGGAGATTTGAGTCAATTGGATCCCTATTATTGGTCGCCAAAATACACAGTCAGAAACAAAGGTTGCCCAAACTGCACCAAGCCGTGTGGCAGGATCGTTAGAATCAATGAAGGCAGATACGCAGGCACTGAACTCGATGGTCCGGAATATGAAACAATTTATTCTCTAGGGGCCAACCTTGAAATCGACGATTTTGAGGCACTGTGTCACGTCCAGATGATGTGCGACCTTTACGGATTGGACGCTATCTCTGCAGGACTTACTGTTTCGTGGGCCATGGAAGCTTTCGAGAGAGGGTTGCTTACTATGGAAGATTTGGACGGCGTTGAGTTGAAATTCGGAAATGTAGACGCGACGCTCGAAGTTTTGGGGAAGATGGCGCATCGAGAAGGGAAAGTTGGCGCACTTTTATCGGATGGCGTAAAGGCTGCCAGTGAAAAGCTGGGCAAAGGCTCCAGTCACTTCGCAATTCATTCAAAAGGGCTTGAATTACCTGCCTATGACATCAGAGGAATCAAGGGAATGGGCTTAGCATTGGCGGTTGCTGTCCGCGGCGGTGACCACTTGACAGCAGTGGTTTATGGAACGGAGCTTGTTGGAAAATGGTGGAAATTCTCTGGTATAGACCGGTTTTCAGCTGAGAACAAGGGTTATGAAATAAAGGTTCACGAGGACTTGATGACCCTTTATGATATTGTTGGAGTCTGCAAGTTTACTAGACACATGTTCTTCGCTGAGGCTTATCCTGAAATGATTAAGGCAGTTACTGGAATGAAACTGAGTGTAACTGATCTCTTTGCGATTGGTGAGCGAGTATATAACCTGCAGCGAGCTTTCAACGCCAGAGAAGGGCTTGACAGAAAGGCTGACTCTCTGCCTGCTCGAGTGTTTGAAGATCCGATTCCCAAAGGGATTTCTAAAGGCAGTAGAATCAAAAGAAGCGAGTTTGAAAGGATGCTTGATGACTACTATCAAGTTCGAGGATGGTCATGGAATGGTGTCCCCACAAAGGTCAAGCTTGTTTCCCTTGACTTGTATGAAGTTGCAGAGGAAGTGGGTGTCTAATAAGCAAGTGATGGCAGCTAGGGGCTTAAGAAGCATAGGAAGAAGAAGAAAGATTTGAGTAAGACAAATGAGCCAACAGGTGGAGAGAGGTTGAGTGAAGGGAACATATATGTGATTCAAAAGCACAATGCAACCCATCTTCACTATGACTTGAGATTAGAAATGGACGGTGTCCTGAAGAGTTGGGCGGTTCCAAAGGTTCCTCCAACCCAACCAAGAATCAAGAGGCTTGCTGTGGAGGTAGAAGACCACCCTATTGAATACGCTAGTTTCGAAGGTGAAATACCCGAAGGTGAGTACGGTGCTGGCACTGTGAAAATCTGGGATAGCGGGAGCTATACACTTTTGGAGCGGAAAGAAAACAAAATAATTGTTGACATTCATGGCGAAAAGCTGAATGGAATCTATTTTCTCATTAGATTTAAGGGTAAAAAGAATTGGTTGTTCTTCAAAAAGAAATAAAGTGTGCTTGACTCAATGTTAGACGTTCCAAAAATGCGGAAGCGGCTTGAATGTTTATGCATGGCTTAACTTTCCACTATGAGCTCTGAACGGAGCTTGATAGGTGCCAAATGTAAGTAGGGATTTTCTAGAGAAATGAAACACTATTTTAATAAATCTGGATATTCTGTAGTCGTAGTCTTGTAGAGATGCTACTCTATGGTTGTGGTCGGTAAGCTCCGAAGTAAAAAAGACTTTCATCACTTCCTTAGAGAACTTGATGTCAAAAGCGTGATTTTCGTAGTAAAACCAAACTGGAGCAACGCGCATACTTTTACTTCAGCTGAGACGCTTGACAAGCTTTTTTCCGCATTGCAAGGCAGAATCAAAGTGATTGAGGGCTATTCAGCGTGGAGAAACGAACTTAATACTGGACCAGAACCAAGAGATGTCATAACTCCAAGTAACGCCAAAGCGAAGTGGCAGTGGATTAAAGAACAAGACAAGTGGTTTCTCAAATACAGCGGCATCGATGAAATCTTGGCAAAGCATGATGTTGAGTACATAAACGTCACAGAAGAAATCTGGTCAATGAGAACCCTCGATCCCAACGAGGTTAGAGAGTTCGTTGATAACAAATACGGAATACTTGTTAGCCAAGAGATGTACAGTTTTGTACCCACCAAAATCTATGAACTTCGAGAGAGCGTCCTCATCAGTCTCAACAACAGCCGGCGAACCCGCGAAAAAATCTCGCTCTCAACCAAAAATCTGTTCGGCTTGATCCCTGACCCTGCACGATATGGAAAATGGCACGGCAAAAACGACAGTCACCTATCCCGAAGCATTGTAGACATTAATAAAATCTACCGCAGCCTCTTCTCACCGTGCTACTGGATTAACGAGATAAAGGAATCGGGCATTTTTGTGGGAAGTAAAAACTCGATGGAGGCTGACGCGGTTACAGCCAAATTAATGGGCCTAGACCCTGAAACGATTGATTATCTCAAGCTTGCCACTAATGTCTTTGGTGGGTATGACAAGGAAGTTTTGACAAAAATACCTAAAAAGCTCTGACCTTCGCTTTCTTACATCTCTTCAGTGAAAAAAATGGGGATTATTGAAAGCATAGAGCTTTCTTTCATGGCGTCTCCCATTCCTCAAGTGCCCTCTTCATGTGCATGAGCGCTTTTTTCTCTAAGGGCTTAACTTTCCTCAGCATATCTGCTCCTTTCCTCCGGTCCTCTAGTTTCATTTCGCCTTGGAATTTGAAGGGGAAAATTCTAGTGAATTCTCCCATGAACTTCGCTCCTTTCGCATAGCATTCAGCAGCAGCCAACAAGTGCTCTGAATGTTTGCCGGGGTGCTTTTTGGCAAGCCGCTTCAGAAACTCGCCAGACATTTCTCGCCCTTCCTGAACACAAGCGGCAACATAGCTGTTGCCATGATAGTTTTGCTTTTCCTCTGGAAGATTCTCCAGAACGTTAACCCACTCGTCTAGCGCAGCAGGACCCGCAACATAATTTTCGAGAATCGGAACACCGGCTTCAGCGAAGCGAACAACTCTCTCAAGGGCCTTTCTATCCAGTCGAGCAAGGTCTGGCTTAGCTTTGTCTCTGAAGAAGAGAGCCTCAAGACAGCCTGGCGCTTTCAAGTCATAGAAGAGAATAGGGTCTTCAGGCTTATTGGTGAGATGTCTGAAGGTGCTTGTGAGATATGATTTTCCCTCATACCCCTTGACGATCCCATATTCGGGCACTACCAGCCCCCATAGAACCACAGGCCTATCTTTCTCATCTATCTCTTGCTTAATCTTCTCGAATAGCTTTCCGGCAATCTCGATTTCTTTAGGCGTATGTTTGCCCTCAACCTCTGGGTAAGAGTGAGGATACTCATACTGTTCTAATGTCCATCCGAAATTTTCGGTGGCATTGTGGATTTGCTTCCAAGTTTCGTTGGGTAGGGCAGTTGGTCCCGAGGGGCAAGTGATGCCTTTTGAGACATTGATTAGAAATGCGTAGCCAGAGTAACCGCCTATGTCCACTGTATCGCAGTCGACTCCCAGGGCTTTCAGTGATCCAGATATTGCACCAGTGTAGGACAACCAGCAATGCTGATACACAACTTCTTTGCTTATCACTTTTCTACTCAAGGTTTTTCCCTCAATCAAACCTTTGGTGTAGCGTCTGCGTAGAGCATATCTTCTCTCCTCTTTTCTCCAAGCAGAATTTTTGTACGTAGTCGCTGCTGCGCTTAATAGTTCCTTGCCATCAACTGTTAGATTGTATTCTCCCTTAGCAACTCTCTGGACGAGTCCTTTTTTTATCAATTGGCTCATGTGGTTGGCAAGGGCTGTTTTCGAGAGTTTTGTATGTTGCATCAATTTAGAGAAGTCATGGACTCCTTGTAGGAGTAGCGCTAGTACTTTTATCCTTATAGGATGAGCTGCTGCTTTTAGAAGTTCTGCTATGCCTTTAGGAGACTCTGAGAGAATGTTTCTTAACTGTTCATTGTCCTCTTTTTTGCTCAATTAGGCTACACCTTAGGCGAATTAATTGAGTATCTGTGTTCATTTAAAGGTTTCTATTTTCTGTGAACTAAAGCACTAATTTTGGTGAACAAGCGCGACAACTCTTGGAAAATGAGCACTCTAAAATTCGCTAGTTTCTAGTATTTGGTTTAATTTTTCTCAGGATTCTCTATATGTGTTCTGGAGAGATGCCACAGGAATATGCCAGAAAAGAACACTAATAGCTCTAAAGAAAGTTAAGTCGTAAGTCCCAAAGGAGCACAGAACTACTGTTATGCAAACTGAGAAAAGAACAAAAAAGGATGATTGAAGCTGACGCTACCTTACTACATCAACTGAGATGACGGTTTTCTCTTGCATTCGTTCAGATGCATACTTCAATAAAGCATTAAACTCTTCATTATCTAAAACATTTTTCGCGCGTGCTAAAATCTCCAAACAAACTTCTTTGAACACCAAGTCAGCACATCCAGCTTTGGCATCGTCAATCAAATCCTTAGAAGCGTTATACAAAACACTGTTCAAATGATTTCACCTCAGCCAAAAAATGAAGGGGCAAACCATTAACCTTTACGACTTGAAAATACATATTAAAAATACATTTTCTTTACTCGATTCAAACGGATAATTAATATTCAATATTCAAGGGAAAAGAAGAATTGGTTGATTATTGATGATGGGGGACTAGACAGAGAAACCTCAAAACTGCGCTTCCTTCATTTCTAAAGTGGTGCATCGCGTTGGGCGGAATGAAAGTTACATAGCCGGGGCCAACTTTTTTTCGTTGGTCACCACAGACAACTAAACATTCACCGTCCAATATGAAAACCTCATGCTCCCATTTGTGAGAGTGATGAGGGGTGCTCCCTCTTGGAGCAATTTCGAAGCAGCGCATAGCGAAATGTTCTGCCCCGTCGTCTTTGGTTATTAGCCAACGAACTTTAACTCCTTCAGCGCCACTCTCCGTTACTTCATCTGCCTCTACTTCTGAAAAATGCAGCGCTTTGAATCCCATGTAAATCACATATTCACAAAAAAGAACAGCTGTATTTAAAATTAGCCCAACTCTTCTGATCGACATATATCGGTTTTTGACATATGTTTTCTCTGAGAATACTGGCTTAATTAGTGAGAAGTGTATTTTTCTTCTAGAGTTATTATCTAGAGGAGTTGTTCATCGTGGTCAGGAAGGGTGTTGCTGTTTGGATTTTAGGCTCTTTGACTTTTATAGCTGGGTTACATGTTCTAGACAGTTTTCTATGGTTAACAGGCAATGGAAGTGAACCGCTACTCTTGGCGATTTACCCATTCACTCGGCTGTTAGAGACCATTGATCCAATTGTTTACTTGCTCTGTTCCTCAGTGACAGTGTTTTTTCTTTGGGGTGGAACAACAGTAATTGCACTGCGAAATCCTATTGAAACATTTTTAGGGAAAGTGTTGGAGGACGGAAAGAAGGAAAATCAATCTGATGTGGAGTTGTTAGAGGCCAAAACGAGTATTTTGGAAATGATGAGTGAAACTTTGGAAAACAACAGCAGGTTGTTGTCTGGGTTGCGAGACGTTGTTTTCAATGTGCGTAGCGAGGTCTTGAATATTAGACCCTTAAACAAGAGCGTAGAAGGGTTGAAAAACGATGTTGAAAGGTTGAAGAAGATGATGAAACGCTTGGAGAGAGAGGTTAAGAGATATAAGTTGTGCCCAGCTTGTGGGCGAGAGGTATTGGCAGAGTTTAGAATATGTCCCTACTGTGGCGAGAATTTGCTGAAACCCGCAGTGGACAGCGGAGCGGTGATGTTAGCAGCCTTGCCGATATCGCATGCTAAGAAGAGGAAATGACGTGTGGGTTCGCCTTCATGGTATCACTAGATTTTACTTAGTTTCAACTAAGTAGCCAACAGACACTAGGTGTGCATCTCATTCTACAGCGTGAATGGATGATGAACAGCAAAAATTATGCATTCCTTATGTTTTCATTTTCCTTCAAGATGCATCTTAAGCACAGCAAATATAAGTAACCCTTCATTATACAAATCCAAATTCACAAAGGAAAACCTCACCATGACCGCAACCAAAACCACAACTACGATACAAACACCCATCTGCACCAGCTGCAACCGCACCATACTCACAGGCACAAAAGCCACAAAATTCAACTGCCCAAATTGTAACGAAATAATCATCTGGCGATGCCAAAAATGCCGCAAATTCGGGCGCCATTATAGATGCCCAAAATGCGGATTTACGGGGCCATAAAAGTGGCAAACGTAGTAATAAGCTACAAAATTTTTCCAACAGGAATAGAAGTGGACTTTAATAAGCTGCAAAAGCAAATAGAGAAAGCCCTTCCGCCTCAAGCAAAAATTTACGCTGACTACCAAACAGAGCCCGTTGCTTTTGGCCTAAACGCTCTTATAGCCTACATTCGAATTCCAGAGGATGAAACTGGCATCTTAGATGAAGTGGAAAGAAATATAGAAAAAATTCCAACAGTGAGCCAGATTCAAACGCTTATGGTGAGAAGAACACGCTAATGCCTATTAGCTTGTAATATTTATAAGTCACATGACCCTTTTCGACTTCGTAAACTTCACAATCATATCAAAAAAGAAGGCGTAAATTTGAGTGAAATACAGCTCCGCGTAGGGGATGCAAAACAACGAGATGTAGGTCGTGGCATAGCCCGCCTAGACCAAGAAACCATGCAAAAACTCGGCATAAGCGCTGGCGACGTCATAGAAATCACAGGCAAACGAACAACGAGCGCCATTGCCTGGCCCGCGTACAGCGAAGACCAAGATCGGGGCATAATCCGCATAGACGGCTTCGCACGCAAAAACGCGAGTGTTGCCATAAACGAATATGTTGCAATCAAACCAGCTGCGGTAAAGAACGCGACAAATGTAGTTCTAGCGCCTGTTGATATGCGCTTAAACGTAGACGAGGACTTTACAAACTTTGTTAAAAACCGTTTAATGGAACGCACCTTCGTCGAAGGCGACACAACACTAGTGATGATGCTCGGGCACGCTATACCCTTCACAGTAACAAAAAGCCGTCCTCATGGAATAGTTCGCATCACAAAAGACACACATTTCCAAATACTTAACGAACCAGCTCCAGAAACAAAAGGACTTCCTCACACCACTTACGAAGACATAGGCGGTCTACACGAAGAAATGCAACGTGTAAGAGAAATGGTAGAGCTGCCACTGCGGCATCCAGAACTTTTTCAACGTCTAGGAATAGATCCTCCTAAAGGTGTTCTACTCCACGGTCCACCAGGTTGCGGTAAGACCTTGCTAGCAAGAGCCGTGGCAAATGAATCAGAAGCAAATTTCGCTTCCATAAACGGTCCAGAAATAATGAGCAAATTCTATGGTGAATCAGAAGCAAGACTACGAGAGATTTTTCAGCAAGCGCAGCAAAACTCTCCAAGCATCATATTTATCGACGAGTTAGATGCAATTGCGCCAAAAAGGGAAGAAGTCACAGGTGAAGTTGAAAGACGAGTAGTTGCACAACTCTTAGCTCTCATGGATGGTTTGAGCGGAAGAGGGAACGTGATCGTCATAGGTGCCACCAACCGACCCCAAGCCCTTGATCCTGCACTTCGAAGACCAGGCCGCTTCGACCGAGAGATAGAAATAGGTGTTCCAGATAAGAAGGACCGCCACGAAATCATGCAAATTCACACACGCGGTATGCCCCTAGCAGAAGACGTTGACCTGAAGAAACTATCTGGAATGACCCATGGCTACACAGGAGCAGATATGGCTGCCTTGAGCAGAGAAACAGCGATGAAGTCTCTGAGACGATATCTCCCCGAAATAAACTTAGAAGAAGAACATATTCCCCCCGCAGTTTTAGAAAAGATGGAAGTACGTATGGAAGACTTTCTTAACGCCTACAAAGAAATAACTCCTACTGCCATGCGAGAAGTATATATAGAAACACCTACGGTGAACTGGACTGACATAGGCGGGTTGGAAGAGGTAAAACATGAGCTAATAGAAGCAGTTGAATGGCCCATAAAAAACCCAGAAGTTTTCAGCCGGTTGGGCATAACACCGCCAAAGGGCATTCTCTTATTTGGGCCGCCTGGGTGCGGCAAGACTATGCTGGCAAGAGCAGTAGCAACAGAAAGCGAAGCAAACTTCATTACAATAAAAGGCCCAGAGATCTTCAGTAAGTGGGTTGGAGAGTCGGAAAAAGCCATAAGAGAAGTATTCCGGAAAGCGAGAATGGCCGCACCAGCAGTGATTTTCTTTGATGAATTTGACTCTCTTGTACCTAGAAGAGGTATGGGTCTCGCCGATAGCGGCGTCACAGAACGCGTTATCAGTCAGCTTCTAACAGAGATGGACGGCATAACGACCTTGGAAGATGTAGTTGTCATCGCGGCCTCAAATCGACCTGACATTATAGATCGTGCTGTGCTACGTCCGGGACGCTTTGACCGACTTATCTATGTACCCGAGCCAGATGAGCAGGCTAGACTGAAGATGTTCAAAATCTATACAAAAGATATGCCTTTGGCTGAAGATGTTGATTTAGAGGCTCACGCTAAGACAACGAAGGGTTACAGTGGAGCGGACATTCAAGCACTCTGCCGTGAGGCTGGGTTGAACGCTCTGAGAAAAAGTATAACTTCAGAACTGGTGACACTAGCGGATTTCAAGGCCGCAGTAAATCAGATAGGGCCAACAATTTCACCTGATATGGAAATATGGTATAAAGGATTTGTCAAACAGATAAGAAGAGTGCAGAAACCTACAACACCTGTGGCGTAGGAGATGTTGTTAAAATGACTGTCAAAACTTGGAAACCCCACCCTCTTTCCACGGTAATCGTAGAACTACTACAACGCAAAGGACCTACAACTGATGCTGAACTGCACGACATGGTCAAGGAAGTTCGTGGTGACTTAGGATTCAGCGTCTTGAACAAGGAGCTAATGCGATTGGAAATAAAGGGTATAATCCATGTTTCTGCTCTTGCAAGAGGCAAACGACGAGTGGAATTGCGCAAAGTGAGGAGAAGAAAAAGCACGTAAGAACGGGGCTTTGTTGATTTTTGTTATTCCCCTTTCTAACCTTCTGTGGAAGCTCCTCTTGCTGCTCGTTTTGCCGTAGCGCCTAGTTTAGTTGAAGGCGTATAGGCTCCTCCAGTGAAGGTAAACCCGCATTTTCTGCATTCCCAAACTCCAACACTTTGGCGTTTCACAGTAGACGCGTGGCATTGAGGGCATCTGTGTCGCTTTTTGGTCTCTGTCACCACTTCGATATATCTTTTCCTTACAGTTGCACCGTATCGGCTCTTCAACCCTCCTGTTGGGCCGATCTTCTTTGTTTTTCCCATTGTTACTTCACCAGCAGTTTGCGTATTTCTGAAGCTTTTTCTTTAGCGATTTTTGCTGCTTCCAAGATATATTCTGTGGTAAAATAGCCAGTTCCTCCCTTCTGAACGGCGCATATTTTTCCTTCTTTTTCAATGGTTATCGTCAGTCTAGCGTCCATAACCTGTTCTTCCTCTAGCCAAGGATCAACAGCAAGTTTGCCATTTATCTTTGCGAACGTTACTGCTATGGGGTAGTTTTGCATCGGTAATGGAGTGTAGCCTGGTTTTACCTTGACTTCTCCTTCTTCAACTTCGTACTTGAACATCTTTGTGTTCAATAAAGCTGCTAGCGTTGCGATAGCTGAAGCGTCAATGAGGTTTCCGTCATAGTTGAGCACATAGACATCAACGAATACTATGAGTACATTTTTCCCTGGTTCTAGGCAGAGCTTTTCAAGGTCTATGGCTTTTGACTCTCGTATACCTCTGTCTACTACTCTTGCGAGTTCAATAGCGTCTTCTTTTGGGGGACCAGGTTCGAATGTTGGTGATGCCAGGGGAACAAGCTCAACGTTTACTGTTAAGACCCCTTCGTTTGGAGTGTCTGGGAAAGGTTTGCCGATTCCAATTTTTACTCCCACCAAGACTTCAGTTTTACCCAAAAGAACACGTGCTGAGCCTTCTGCTTTTTCGATGACGCCCATTTCCACTTTGATTTCACGGTAATCGTTTAACTCTCTTCCATCTAATCTCTTACCTTTACTCATTAGTTGGGCGATTTGTTGCTGTTTTACACGTATAATCATTGACATTATTCTTTCACTTCCTCCTTTACGACCACATATTTCGTCTTTAACGCTTCTTTTTGCATCTTATAGAGTTGTGTGCACCCCTCAAGAGAGAGCTTAATGGCTTTTTCAAATTCTTCAAGCGTTAATTGACCGTCCATCTGAAGCAGTGTTATGGCGTTTAGGTTTGGCATATATGCTAGAGGAACGTCTGCTTCCCCTTCTTTGTCTTCGCTGTCATTTAAGTCAAGAACAAGCTGCCCTTCTAATTTTCCTGCAGCGCAAGCCGCTGTCAAGTCTCGCATGGGAACACCTGCATCTGCCAAAGCTAATGAAGCCGCTGTTATTCCTGCGCATCTTGTGCCGCCGTTTGCTTGTAGGACTTCTATGAAAAGGTCTATGGATGTTCGAGGATAGTATTCTAGAAAGATTGATGGTTCTAAGGCCTCTCGTATCACTTTCGAAAGTTCTACTTCTCTTCTTGAAGGAGCGGGCGACTTTCTCTCATCCACGGAAAAAGGCGCCATGTGATATCGGCATCTCAATCGAGAACGGTCGGGTAAAGCAAGATGTTTTGGATGAACTTCATGAGGTCCATAAACTGCCGTTAAAATCTTATTCTTCCCCTGCTCAATATATGCTGAGCCGTCTGCATTGCTAAGAATGCCAATTTGTATCGTTGTTGGTCTTAACTCGTTAAATTTCCTTCCGTCTATTCTAACACTATCTTTGTCAATCAATTTTCCTTCTGCTTTAGGCATTTTTAATTTCACCTTCCTTTTCTTTTTTCAACATTTCTGCTACGCGATCGGTTAGACCACTTGTGTGGGACTCGTCTTCTATTTTGCGGATAGCCATGGCTGCAAGCTGCTCGTCCTCTAAGTTCTTGCCGCTTATAAGCACCACTCCGTTTTGGCCTAAAAGAATTTGACATCCTGTCTCACGTTTTATCATGCTTATCATTGAACCTTTTCTACCGATAATTCGCGGGATTTTCGTCGAAGTGATTTCAATGATTTGACCACGAGTAATTTTTCCAAGACCAGGCTCTCGTACTGTCAGAAGCGGGTCGCGGGTTCTGTCGTAAGACACAATTTTGGCTATAACTAGGTCTCCAACATCGAAGATGGATGATAGTTCGTTTTTCTGAGGGCGGTATGACCGCTCCATGACGTCTGAAGCACGTAGGACCGCTGGATAAGGTGCATCGATATCTAGGATCCATCCCCCTAGTGTTAATCCTACCACTTTTCCGATCACGGTGTCTCCAACTTTTGGAATATAGAACGATTTCAAAGCGACAACGCTGACTTTTCGTTCTTCATATTCTACTAGTCCAACACGAGTTGCGTACAGTTTTTCATTTTCTTTGAATGTGTTCTCACCAGCTATGTAGTTTCCTTCGGCTACTAAATCGCCGGGAGTTACAAGTTGTCGTCTTTCATAAAATGTGGGCATTTTTTCGCCACCATTCCTTTTTTTAACCTTTTTCTACATCTTTTTTGCTTCTGCGGTTCCTTTTGTTAGTTCTCCAAGTTTGTCCAGGAATGGTCCGTAGAGACCTGCTGGCATTTCGATTATGGAGAACCATGAGCCGTCTGCGCGCCATTCTTCACGTTTAATCGTGCCATAACCTTTGATTGTTCCATAGGCTTTTGCGGCGTATTCTGGGGGGATTCGCACTTTAACTTGGATTTGCTCTATTTTGAGTGGGAGAATCGGACGTAGAAGTTTGATTATGTCTTTTGCTTGTTCTTCAGCTTCTTTGAAAGGATCTATTGAGTAGTGGATCTGTTCCATTGCTTGTTCGATGCGTAAGGGTGGGTGAGGCAGGTTTGTTTTAGGGTCAACCGCTTGTCGTGCTATGAAAGCAATTATCTGTCTTCGTTTCTCTGCGGTTAGTTGTCTCCTCTGGTCTGTTGTCAGCTGTAGATTTCCTTTTCTCAGTATTATTTCCGCGATTTTTCGAATGTCTGTTGTTTTAAAAGCAGTTTCAAGTTTGCCTTCGCTTGCCTTTGTGCCCTTGTTAGCATCAGTAAATATTGTGTCTGTAACTAAGACTTCAGATATTGACGTGGTTTTGCCCATTGTATAGTTTCGGGCGGGTTGCGGTTTAACTAGGATTTCGAAGCGTTCACCGTCGCGGGTTATGCGCGCAACGGTGTATCGTTCACTCATTTCAGCATTTCACTCTACTCTACGGTCTTCATGTATTTCTCGACTTCTTCGTCTGGTAGTGCCTGGTAAGTTTTTGTAGTTGTGGGTACTATGCTGATCTTGACTCTAAGCTGTTCTTCCCTAGCTTCAAGCGCTTTTCTGAGACATTTCACGGTGAGTTTTATGGCGTCTTCCAAGCCTAAGTCTTTACGGTATTCCTCTTTTAGGATGCCTTCAACTGTTTCTCTTCCAACGCCCACTGCAATTGCTTTGTAGGCTCTGTATGTTCCGCTGGGGTCTGTAGAGAAGAGGCGGTTACCTGTCTTGTCGATGCCGCCGAAGATTATAGAGACTCCAAAGGGACGCACTCCGGCGTGTTGTGTATAAAGTTGCTTTATGTCGCCTATGCGTTTGGAGATTATTTCAACGTCGATGGGCTCGTCGTACATTAATCTGTTACTTTGGCAGTATACACGTGCTTGGTCGATTAGAATTCGTGCATCAGAGCCTAAACCAACGACTGCCGCACCAATATGGCTGTCTACTGCGAAGATTTTCCATGTGAAGCTTGAGTCTTGTAGTTTTGATTCAATTTTTTCTTCTGCACCTAAAACTACGCCTTCTGGGCAGACTATTCCTAGTATGGTTGCTCCTCGGTTTACTGTTTCGAGGGCGTATTCTACCTGAAATAAGCGGCCATCTGGGGAGAACACGGTTATGGCTCGGTCGTATGCTCCTGGTGCCGCAAATATAGACAACTGTATTTTCACCTCACGCAGACATTACTCATTTGCTTGACAAGAATCAGCAAGCTATACTAAAAACCTTTTCGTATAAGTTCGCATGTCAGAATACCCAGTCAAGAGTGGTAGTTAACCTTTTTCGCATAGCCATTTTGCGAGTTTATGGTAAGGCTTATTTTGTGTCTTCAACGCTTCTATTAAATGGTGCCACGTTTTGGGAGTTAATCTTAAGGTTTTAGTGCCAAAAACTCAAGTTGATCTGCAAAACCTCGCTGGAAAATCCATCGCTATCGACGCCTACAATGCTCTCTACCAATTTCTGGCAATTATCCGCCAACCTGACGGCACTCCCCTGAAGAATAGCACTGGCAGAGTCACCAGCCATCTTAGCGGTCTGCTCTACCGCACCTCAAACCTCGTCGAAATGGGCATAAAAGTCGCCTATGTCTTCGATGGTGCCCCACCAGCCCTAAAAAAAGTTGAAATAAAACGGCGAATAAAGATAAAAGAAGAAGCTACTGTCAAGTATGAAAAAGCTTTGACAGAGGGCAGGATTGAAGAAGCCCGCACCTACGCTCAAGCCACATCCCGATTGAAAGACTACATGGAACAAGATAGCAAACGACTCTTAACGCTCATGGGCATTCCATGGATTCAAGCACCAAGCGAAGGAGAAGCCCAAGCCGCATACATGAATAAAAAAGAAGTCTCAGATTTCTGCGCCAGCCAAGACTATGATTCACTTCTATTCGGCGCCCCAACTCTAATCCGCAACGTAACAATAAGCTGCAGACGCAAACTTCCAAGAAAACCAGTATATGTAGAAGTCGTTCCAGAAGTCATTGAACTCAGCAAAGTCTTAACCGAACTGGGCATAACACACGAGCAGCTGGTAGAAATAGGTATCCTTGTCGGCACAGACTACAACCCAAAAGGAGTAAAAGGCATCGGTCCAAAAACAGCCCTAAAACTCATCAAAGAACACGGCAGCCTTGATGAATTGCTACGAACATCATTAAAAAATAAAGAATTCCCAGCCAACCATCAACGAATAAAAGACATATTTCTCCACCCAAAAGTCACAGACAATTACAGCCTAGAATGGCGCGAGCCTGACACAGGAGGCGTTGTGGATTTTCTTTGCAGAGAACATGACTTCACAGAAGGCAGAGTAAGAAAAGCTTTAGAAAAGATGAGTAAGGGAATAAAGGAAGAGAAAGCCAAAACCACTCTGGATGCATTCTTCGGGTAAAACGCTTAAACCTTATGACCAAAACGCCCTGTCAAGGGCACAAAAGCCACTCCACCCAAATTCTCTCTAGCCAAACTACCATCAGCACCTTTACGTATACGAATTAAAGACTGAAACAAGTGAACATTACCAACAGGAGTAACTAAAACACCCCCAATCTTAAGCTGTTTCACAAGAGGAGGAGGGATCTCAGGAGCGGCTGCAGTTA
Organism: Candidatus Bathyarchaeota archaeon; assembly: GCA_023131225.1. Classification (NCBI taxonomy): domain Archaea; kingdom Thermoproteati; phylum Candidatus Bathyarchaeota; species Candidatus Bathyarchaeota archaeon. The sequence goes on from JAGLZW010000017.1 coordinate 34,203, forward strand.
CTAAAATGCGGTCATAAGGACTCTGATCGGGATAGCCTAATGAACCGTCTCCATGAATCACAGTCACGCGATCACCGAACCCGTGACGCATAATATTCTCCCTAGCAAGCCGTGCCAACTCAGCTACAATTTCCACAGTGTAAACGTGTCCCCGCCCCGATCTTGAGGCATCCTTCGGCGCCACAATCTCTGCGATAGTTGCGGCATGCCACCCACAGCCAGCGCCAACCTCCAAGACACGATGCCCCAACTCCAACTCCAACGCTTCGTTCATAATAGCAACCATGTGAGGCGCACTAACTGTTTGTCCGTTGCCTATCGGCAATGGTGCATCTACTGACGCATATTCGACCGAACGTTCGGGTAAAAAGAGGACGCGGGGCACTTGTTTCATTGCACGAATGGCGTCCAAGGAACGGAGAGCCTTCTCGTTAGCAAGGTTGTCAACCAGTTGCTCCCAAGCACTTGTATCTCTTTTCATCTCTTAGCAGGCTCCTCTCACTTTACAATATTGCTAAGGTTCCTTAAGTACTTGAAATTGGAGAAGTGGAGGGCGAGGAAGCGTATTACTTTACTGTTACTGACTTTGCTAGGTTACGAGGCATGTCTGGGTCATAGCCACGTTCGATGGCCATGTAGTAAGCAAAAAGTTGAAGGGGCACCACGTAAGGTATAGGCGATAAAACTTCAGGAATCCCTCTTGTAACTTCAACGTAATCATCGGCCAACTTCATTATCTCCTCATCACCTTCCTCACAAATGGCAATAATGGAGGCCCCCCGAGCTTTCATCTCCATAATATTCCCTATTAGGGTCTTCCGCGTATCATCCGGAGGACAAACAAAAATCACTGGGAACCCATGCTCAATAAGGCTGATGGGGCCGTGTTTGCTTTCGCCAGCAGGAAAAGCAATGGATGGCACGTAAGCGATCTCCATAAGTTTCAAGCGACCTTCCAGAGCAGTTGCGTAGCTTATTCCTCTGCCTAGAAAGAAGAAGCAACGCTTATTCCTGTATTTTTTGGCCAATGCCTTTACTTTTTCCTCTTGTGTCTCAACTATTTTTTCCGTGATATCTGGGATTTTTTCGATTTTCTCGTCCAGAAGATCAATTTCTTCTTGAGAAACCTTGCCTCGCTTCTTAGCCAACCTGATTGCTAACTGCGAAAGAACTGAGAGTTGAGACGTAAATGTTTTGGTTGCTGCAACGCCGATTTCAGGACCAGATTGTTGACCAATGTAAACTCTAGAGACGCGAGTTAAAGTGGAGCCTACACCGTTCGTCAATCCAAGAATTGTGGCGGCTCTTTGTCTGGCAGTTTCGACCGCAGCTAAAGTGTCGGCTGTTTCACCCGACTGGCTGACTGCAAGAATTGTGCTGTCAATGTTAACCGATTTGCCATGTTGCTCAGTAAACTCTGAGGCTATTACTGGGTGAGTAGCCAAGAATGACAATTTTGAGAACATGTAGGACGCCGCTAGACAAGCGTGATAGGATGTGCCGCAAGCCACCATAATTACCTCGCGAGCTCTATCAAGAAAAGTTGTCAACAACTCCAAATACTTATCTTGCATCCGCAATGTATTGCGAAGGCAAAGCGGTTGTTCATGAATTTCTTTCAACATAAAATGTGGATACCCCTGTTTCTCAGCCATTTCAGATGTCCAGTCAACAAGCTTCGGTTCGCGAACCACGGTGCTACCATCAACCAGCTTCTTTATCTCATAGGCTTCATCGCTTAGAGTTACCAGTTCTCCATTTTCCACGAAAACAACCTTATTTGTTAAAGGTAGGAACGCCGGAATATCAGAGGCAAAATAGTAAGCATCGTCAGCGATGCCTAGAACAAGAGGACTTTCGTTGCGCACACAGATAATTCTGTTAGGTTCATAAGTTGAAACGACTGCGATTGCGTAAGAGCCTTGAAGACGCTCAATAGCACTAATCACTGCATTCTCAAAATCTGAAGAGGCAGTAACTTTTGATGTAAACTCCTTCTTTTTAAGATTCTCTTCTATCAGATGAGCTATTACCTCAGTGTCAGTCTTTGATCTAAAAACATGCCCGCTGTCTTCTAATTCCTTTTTGAGTTCGGTGAAATTTTCGATTATACCGTTATGAATGACAGCTATTCTAGGCGGGTCTGAACAGTCAAAGTGGGGATGCGCATTCACTTGAAGTGGTGCTCCATGTGTCGCCCAACGAGTGTGCCCAATACCAATCCTCCCAGGTAAGTCATCAAGGTTCCGTATGGCATGGACATCGTCGATTTTTCCCGCATCTTTTTTCACGAATAGCTTTCCATTTTCTATCGTTACTTCGCCCACAGAATCGTAGCCACGGTATTCAAGTCGTTTTAAAGCAGCGTGAATTACTGGCGCAGCACTTCCGTTTTTGAGAATACACCCAAATATTCCGCACATTCTTTTATTGCCTCACTCAAACTCTTTGCTGAATCGCTGAAATCCAAGATCTAGTAAGCAAGGGGGCTCTATAAGCATTTTTAGGAAAAACCTCTTAGCTTAAAAAGCATTTTCTTAATGGTCTTTATACGTTCATCGAAAACGCAACATCAACTATTAAAGCCACAGCCTCCCGGCCATATTTAATTTCTAAAGCATTAATAAAATTTTTATAAAGGAACTGGTTTATGCTCAGAAGAAGAACATTGGAAAAAAAACTACTGATCAGTGAAGACAGAAAACGGCAAGAAGTCAAAGAAATTGTCATTTATAAGCATCCAGAAAAACTGAAACCAGTTCTAAGCAAGCTAACATGGCAAATCCTCCTGTTGCTCAGTAAAAAAGAAATGTATCCAATGGAAATAGCTAAAAAACTGAACATTCACGAGCAAAAAGTCTATTACCACATGAGAAAGCTGGCAAAAGCGAACGTTATAAGAAAGGTGAAGGAAGAGGAGAAGAAAGGAGCAATTGCAAAATACTACAAGGCGAGCTTTCCAGCTTTCGGAGTGGAATTGCCTTTCGGCGGTCAAAAGCAAAAAATAATTTTGCCCTCTTTTATCGACAGAAAAACATCTTTATTCTTACATCCTATTCTGAAAGATTGTCTCTTCGATGGCAAAATTGTGGTAGGGAGCCCTGATCCTCACGGGGCCTTCAAAACAAGTGCTCGTGATGGCCACTATGCATCCTATCTGACATTTTTTCTCGGGCGATACGCAGAGCTACCAGATGAATTTGCCATAAAGCTGGATGTAGATGTAAAGGCTGAAAAAGAGGAAAAAAACAACCTGATTCTAGTAGGTGGTCCAGGCACCAATCTTATTACCCAAGAAATTAACGATTATCTTCCCATAAGGTTTAATATGACGCCTTCAGAGCATGGTTTTCTTTTCGGTGGTCTAGTTTCTCAAAAGACTAAGAATGTGTATACTGCTGACACCGTAGGGTTAATTGCGAAGATAGTAAACCCGTGGGCCAAAGACAAAAGAGTTATAGTTTTTGCAGGCAACAAAGCTGTAGGTACTAAGGCATGTGTCCTCGCATTTGCGAAGTTTTGGAAACAAACATTAAAGAATTATCAAGGTGAAGACAATTTTGGCGTGATTATTCAAGGTTTTGATTTGGGCGGCGATGGGAAAGTCGACTCAGTAGAAGTACTCGAATAGCAGCGTGTGCATAAAAGCATGAAAGAAATAATCATAAGAAAAATGCGGAAAAGCGACTTAGAAATCGTTTCTGAACTAGCGATGCTGGCTAACCCCTTCGCCGAGAAGGCAGGGTATAAAAGACATATTGAAGAAGAACTAGAAGGCAAGCCTGGGCTGGCTTTTGTAGCAGTCAAGGACAACAAAGTTGTAGGCTACGTGATGGGCGATGTAACCAATGGTCACGGTGTACTAGAAGACATAGCCATAGATTTAGCTCACCAACATCAAGGCATCGGAACACTGCTTTTAGAAACCGAATCCAAAGCGTTAAAAAACACTCAAGTAAAAATCATTGTAGCAGAAGTACATTATAAATGTGCCTCTGCAATTCCCTTCTACTACAAACACGGATTTAGAATATCCGGCATCGGGCGCGACTTCTTTGGTATGGGCCATGACGCCATAATACTTGAACTCATATTGTCAAAGACGAACAGCCATGAAAGCAGTTGAGGCCATAATTGCACGGGGCCATGAAAATATTCTTGCCTCAAACAAGAGCACGTTCGAAATTACAAAGGGTACTTATCTAACCAAACGAGGCGATTGCATAATTGCTGTGGGAGCGGGCAAAGGAATAACAGACTTGAGTGATGAATTCAAGAAAATTCTGAGGAAAAAAGGTGCTAAACTGACAGTTGTAATTCAAGTTGGCGGCGAAAAGGAAGTAGTTGAAGCTTGGGGAGACCCAAGACTCACATTTAATCATCCCACTGATATGGTTGTTCGCAAAAGCAACTACATTTGTGCGAGGACACTTGCAATAAAGGCTAACAAAGCAGCCTTAGATTTCTCAAGGTCCTTCGTGACAAAGCTAAGAAACTCTCAACAGGAAATCGACGTGATGTTAACCGTTGAGGATGCCACATAATTTTTAGCCTACGATCCACTCAACTGCTCTGCTGTTTCGATAAATCGAATTTAGCGATGCCGCAAGTTGGAATAGTCGTCAAATTCGTGATAACACATAATATTTCTTTCCCGTAATTTCCACAAGTCAAATCTTTCTTACACAGATATTTCAGATTTTGAGTAAGGTTTCAAACTTCATAACTCTTATCATAAAACTGAGTGTCTTCTATGATGATTTGCAATGAGTCAAAAAGAATTGTTTTTGAAAGAAGTTGTTAAGAAAGTTGGAGATAGAGTGGGTGATCAGTCTACAACTGAGAAAGTGGAGCATTTCGCAAAACATGGCACTTTATTCTTGTTTTTCGAAGTCTTAAATCTGAGAAAAGAAATAGAGAGATTAAAGAGAGAAGTGAAGACAAAAAAATAGTTCTTCCTTGAAAGCTCGCCGATATTTCGGAGACCTTGATGTTTCCCTTCTAGACAACCACGCCAACCATCACATATGGACATTCCGGGCAAGCTCAAGCGATGGTAGATTAAAGGGTGGGAGGTGGTGGAGGCGGTGGAATTTCTCTGGCAACCATTGCATAATAGAGACAGGTTATCGCAATTGGATAAATTGGGCTTACAAAGGCGGATATTACGTTTGTGATAAGGGGACTAATGACTGGATAGCTAGTGTTGAATGGCATTGCTAACATCATTGCGACACCGGTGACGATGCCAACAATTATGCCTAAGACCAGCAGGAGAGCAAAGATTTTCAGCCAACGATTACTCACAAGTCTCCTACTTCTTCCCAGACTTTCAAAGGCTCCTCTTTGCTCAGCAATTATTGCGGGAATTATCAGCGAAAACATTATGGCGATAATTATGCCAGGTACTACGAAAAGAACCAATCCGACTAGAGTCAAGATTCCAGCAACAAGTTGAGCCACGAGCAGTGATGGAAGCTTGGAAATTGCAAAGTCAAAGCTGACGCCAAGATTTGAAGTACCTTTCTCTATTTGATCAGAAGCACATTTGATAACAACTCCAACAGTGATGGCGCCTACAATCCACGAAACGAGACCCGACAAAACACCTATTGTGATGGTTACTGAAAAGAAGGCAAAAAGCCATTCTACTAGTTCTTCATAAGAGACTGTCGGGCTTGGCTGTGCTGGCAGAGGAAAAGACGAAGTTATTGCATATGTGGAAAGCCCCATTATTATTCCGGCAACTAGAAAAGGCAAGAAAAACTGCCAAAACTTGGAAAGGTAAAGGTTGAATGTTAGCGAAAGGATTTCGCCGACAGACAATTCGTGTGAAGGTTTTTCAATAGTCGTTTTGTCACACCTGTCTAATTGTATCAGGAAGTTTGTATTTAGTTTTAAATGTTCTATATGCATAATCATTTGATTCCAGGTAAATTCGCAAGTTGAGGTTCCTTTTTTTCTGGATGCGGCACCGCTAGAATAACGAACAAGAAGCATGGGAATATGGCAATGTTGGCGCTGATAGATACAGAATGACAAACAACGAAATCGTGGTGTGGCGATATGAAATATCCAAACTATATTTGATTCATGTTTTGAGGAAGAATATGGCGGGCCCGACGGGAATTGAACCCGCGACCTACGGATTAAGAGTCCGCCGCTCTAGCCTTGCTGAGCTACGGGCCCACAAGTTCTCCAGTCCTTTTGTAGCATAGTTACCCTAATATTTTTCGTTATTGCACATAAGCTAGTGGTGACTTAAATGGGTGCCCTTGTGTTTGTGGGCTTGGGATTACACGACGAAAACGATGTTTCACTACGTGGTCTAGAAGAAATTAGAAGAGCAGATTTTGTCTTCGCAGAATTATACACCAGCCTAATGAAGGGGCTGAAAATCGAGAAACTGGAAAATCTTGCGGGGAAGAAGATCGTTTTGGTGACTAGGAAAATGCTTGAAGAGGAAAATGGGCGGCAGATTCTTGCTGTGGCAAAGAAAGGAAGAGCGGTTTTTCTTGTGCCTGGGGATCCGCTGATTGCCACCACACATGTAAATCTGCGGATAAAAGCAAGAGAATTAGGCATTGAAACGTTTGTAGTTCACGGCGCTTCCATAGTCTCCGCAGCAATCGGGATGTCAGGCTTGCAGAACTACAAGTTTGGGAGAAGCGTAACAATCCCCTTTACCGACGGCTGCATTGTTTCAGAAACGCCCTACAACGTGGTGAAAAAGAACCTAGAGGCAGGATTGCATACACTTTGCTTCCTAGACATTAGAGCAGAGGAAAAGCGATTTATGACTATAAAGGAAGCGCTGGAAACGCTTCTGGTAACAGAGAAAAGAAGGAGAGAGTCAATAATCACATACAGTACATTAGTTGTGGGTATAGCAAGGGCAGGTTCTATGAACCCGGTTGTTAAAGCCGGTCTACTAGGCGAAGCATTAGATTATGATTTCGGAAGTCCTCCTCACACACTCGTTTTCCCAGGAAAGCTTCATTTTGTAGAGGCAGAAGCTCTCATTAAACTCGCAAATGCTCCTGAAAGCGTGAAGAAGTTGATTGGATGACTATTGAAGGGTTAGTTGAAAAATATTTAAGAAACACTCAGCAAGTTTTCAAACAAATAAAAGAAGGAAGTTTCCATAAAGGAGGGGGCGAAAAGGTTTTGGATTATGCGAAGAGATACTTGGAGGATGCGCTATATTATCGTGACCAAAAAAGATTTGAGACCGCTCTCGCCTCGGTGGCGTACTGTGAAGGTTTGCTCGAAGCGTTAAAATTACTAGAAATGGTAGAGTTTCAATGGCCAATAGAAAACAAGTAGAAAAGAAGCGCCCTATAGTTCTAACTGCAGGCGTGTTCGACTTGCTTCATCTTGGGCATGTTAAGTTCTTAGAAGAAGCAAAAAAGATGGGTGGAAAAAACGCGGAGCTAATCGTCATTGTTGCAAGAGACAAGACTGTTAAAAATAGGAAAGGCGAGAAACCAGTAATGTCTGAGAACCAACGTCGAGCGTTGGTGGAATCCTTAGAGGTTGTGGATGAAGCGATTCTGGGGTACGAAAAATTTAGCATAGACAGGGTTGTGGAAAAGATAAAGCCAGACATTATCGCTTTGGGACATGACCAGAAAGGTATTGGAGAAATTGTGAGAAAGGCTATCATGAATAAAAGCCTTAAAATAAAGGTTGTAAAAATTGGGAAGTTCAGTGAAGACGAGCTTAATAGCAGCTCTGAAATCAAGAGAAAAATAATTCAATTGTACAAACGTAGGTCCTAGACTGTTGTTCCAGCCAGCGTAATCATCGCCAGAAAAGCCTTGTAAACTTCTATCATATCTTCTGAGCTAAAAGAGATAATTCTGCCATTGATATGCTTTGAACCTGGCACTAAGGCTGCCATTTCAGCCATTCCAGGATTGATGAATGCAACTTCAAGATTTATCGGCGGCTTCATCTTGAAAAGTGTGAGGTTGCCAATTTGTTTCAAAGCTTTAATCGCGCCTTTCTTTATTAACTGTCTAGCTTTGACTGGACTGAGACAACGGGCAGCGGTTCTTCCCACAGCTTTCTTGACAACTACAGTCTCAACTTTTCCGAGGAATGTGTGTGCTTCTTCTATCAGTTTCTGGTCTCCAGTGACTAACGCAATGGGCACACCATAATACCCTGCTATTGCAGCATTGATGCCAGTTTCGCCCATTAATCTATTATTTATGGATATGTTGTATACTACCCGGCTGCTGTATGTATGTTCAAGAATGCTTGGATAGGCGCCTCGCATTCCATGATAGCCTATGAAAAATATAGCGTTGAACGACGCGTCGAGGCCTTCCATCATAGACATGGGTTTAGGTGAGCCAGTTATGAGTTCTGCGTTTTCATGGAGTTCTTCTGGGATTATATTTTTCATAGTGCCGTGAGAATCGTTGACTACTATCTTTCTGGCTCCTGCTTCAAAAGCGCCTTCGACAGCGGCGTTTACTTCCTCGGTCATAAGTTTTCGGGCACGTTCATGCTCTTTTCCGCTTCGGAGTACATGTTCGGCATGTGTTATACCTGAAATTCCTTCCATGTCCGCTGAAATGAAAACCTTCATTGTAGACCGCTTCTTATTTGCCTTTGATAAATAAAAGACTTCATTACGTACTTGCGCATTTAGAACTAGGAATAAAGAAGGCGTTTGATTGAGAAGTACGACTTGTAGGTTTTCGCCAACGTTCATCTTGGTAGCTGTCAATGTGGCAGTTTACATTTATACGTCTCTAATAGGAAATGACTTTATTCGCGCTTCAAGCAATGTCTTGGCGATATATGGTCAATACAATTATGCAGTTCTCCATTATGGTTGGTGGTGGCAGCTAATTACATCCATGTTCGTCCACGTAAGCATAGTTCACATTTTCAGCAACATGTTCTTTTTGTTGATATTCGGGTTAAGAGCGGAAGAACTTTTCACTGACACTGAGTACTATCTTGTTTATTTGATGTCGGGACTTGCAGGTAACCTTCTAAGCCTACTTTTGCCTCCATTAACTATATCTGCTGGAGCGTCTGGCGCCATCTTTGGCTTATTCGGCGCTGTCATAATATATATGAGAAAAATGGTTGAACGCTCTATAGTGAGCGCTCTGGTTTTCGTCTTCATGTTCCTCATCATTACTATGTCCACAAGCACAAACATATTCGCTCATTTTGGCGGACTTGTTGCAGGATTAGGAATTGGATATTACCTGGCGAAAAGACGGAAAATCTATTTGGCTTATAAAATGGGCCATTAGGGCATCGTGAAGACTTCAAACTTCATCTTCTGTCCATCCTTGATTTTAAGCTGATTACGTAAGTATTGAGGCGCAATAACTTCCAGCACAGATGAGTCGTAGTGGGTTCGAAGGGCAAATATTAAGGCGCCTTTCGCCTTGTTATTTATAAGAGTTGGGTAACATTTGACTGGACCAAAGGCCCGCGACTCATCTTCGAAGCCTTTAATTTCCACAGCTGGGTAGCCTTCTAACTCCTGTCTGGTTTTCATGTCATAGTCGGAGGTTAATTTAACGTTTAAAGTACCGGGATAAGGGGCAAATCCAAGTTTTTCAATGAACTGCTTCTTGTAGCCGTCCTGCCTGATGTAGTAGGCACCTTCGCCTAGACCGCTAAACACCACCCCTTCCAGTGTTACCGAAAGAGGATGAGCAGCTTCTACAATGACTTTCAACTTCGAGTGCAAATTATTCAACTGTGCCTTCCCCAAATCGGTCAGCCTAATTAGGCAACCTTCAGGCGTGATTGACCGGTTTATCCAGCCTAGGTTATCGAGTTCTATTAGGTGGCGAGAGGCTGTCTGTTGGGAAACCCCGACCTTTTCCGCCATATGTTGGGTAGAGACCTTCACAGTTCTGTGGTAAGCTCCTATCTCAGCAAGTTTGTACAGCATAAATTGCTGTCTCCACGATTGTGGGTTGGAGTAGGAAATACTCATTTTTGTACGCCTTACTCGAAAAAGAGAGGCTACTCGCCTATAAAAATAACGTAAATTCAGAAGCTCGCCACTAGATACTATGGGTGACGTCTGCGACCTAAGAATAAACCTCCCTAAAGTTCAAAGCTCTGTCACAAATCATATCTGACCTTATATCCAAAATACGTGCGACATTCATACTTAACAATTAGACAAGAAAAACCCCTTGTCACCATTCTTAAGAACGCCTCGAGTATAAATTCTTGAACTACGATAATCTAAAAAGATATGCAAAAAAATGTTACAGATTGAAAAGAAAGATGAGGATGATGGAAAGAAAAATTTGGATGATGATTAAAGCGGTTTTGCTTGATAAAAGGGTGGTTTTACCAGGTTTTCTGCTTTTGGCAATTGTCTTTATAGAGTTTCTCTTTCTAAACCGAATTTTTCCTGAGCTTGACATACCTGAACACTTTCTATTCGGCTTCGTATTGTCAGAATCCGCAAGCAAGTTAGCAAACGTTATGGGCTTGGATAAGCATCTAATGAGTAAGTTCGATGAAGAAAACCTGCATTACACAGACCTACTAATCCGACTACTTGGATTCCTACTTGTTGGCGGCTTATTATGGGAGTTAAGTGAACGATTTCTTTTTCCTATGTTTGAGGTCCCGTACAACCCGTTCTTTAAGTTGCCAATCACATTGCATAACATTGATGGTGCAATTGATGTGGCCGCTGGAACTTTAGGGTGTATAATGGCTTGGTGCACAAAGAGATTCTGATGTGAGAGCTTGGTCTGAGTCCTTTAAGATTTGTTTTCAAGCTTCTTTGTTGAGAATCGGCACATTATATTTGTTGAATGCTATTTGTATCGGTTTCTATCTGGTCACTGTGGATGCTGGCCATCTGTCTATAAACTTCTAGAAAATTTCTGGCGAATGCATCAGCTAGTTTTTCGGTGCCTCTATGTTTTTCTCCTTGAGTGCGTAAGTGATGATAAAATTCGTGGAGTACAACATGTGGGTTATAAAGAGCATCTTGGTTTGAGAAGTATATTGTCTTCTTTCTAACAACATAACAACCCCGATTTTTCGCGTGACCCTTCGGCATGCCGATTCTCACTTTAGGAGTTTCAACATTGTAGTACCTGCTAAGCTGCTCTAACGCTTCTTCTGGTTTTTTGGATAAGATTAAGTAGACTATTTTCGCTTTAAATGGAAAATGGATTTTCAATATGCGACCGCCATATCATGTTCTAGTGTGAAAGGTCTTTACCGCAGTGGTAGCACTTCTTTCTAAATGCGCTGAAAGACAGGGGTTTACCGCAATATGGACAGCGGAACTTCTCCTTAGACTTTTTTAGCCAATCCTCACCCTCGCCCGCTTCAATTCTCGATAGATTAGCTCTCAAGTCTACGCCGTCTTCTTTTAAGTATGCTTTCGAGAACTTGTCGAATTTTTCGCAATCATGCTCCTTATAGTCGAGGCATTCATAACAAAACTTGAATCCTTTCGCGTTTAAGCATTGGAGGATTTTGCAATCGTTGCCCCAGCATTCAGGAGTCAAAACCTGGCAGCCTTCGCATCGCACTTTCTCTGGAGAACACTTAAAAAAAGCTGCTACTCGTTGACGAAACTTCCCACCGTCTTTATGAGCTCTATAAATTTCACAAGCACCACAATAAAGACCACATCTTCCGACAAGACCAGTGTTAATCAAGGCGAGAACTCCTTTTCAGTGCTTAAAGGAGTCTTCCCTATTCTATGTTTTGGCAGACTGCCATTTACATCGTTATTGTTATATACTTGATGCGTTTTTATGCTTCAGCAGGGGAGCTGGGAACGTTACCCGGCTGAGAAGATGGGTGAAGCCCATCGACCCTTTGAACCTGACCCAGGTAATACTGGCGGAGGGAAAGAAGTTGAGTGAAAGTAAGACTATATTTCAAACAAAGATAATCGCTGAAATAGTTGCTTTTGTTGCTGTTTCAACTGCACTAAGTTACGTAAAGGTATTCAGTCTACCACAAGGAGGCTCGGTAACAGCCGGTTCAATGGTGCCTATTATATGGCTCTCGTTGAGAAGAGGCCCCAAAATGGGTATATTTGCCGGTGCACTCTATGGACTCGTTCAGTTAGTAGTCGAACCTTTTGTCTATCATCCAATGCAGGCGTTGCTCGATTATCCAATAGCCTTTGGAGCCCTCGGACTCACTGGCTTCTTTCAAAGGCGCCCATCTTTGGGCAGAGGGACAACTATTACCATAGACCGGTTAATCACAGTGTTGCTTTGCGTTATTACTTTCTTCCTTTTCAGCTACGAGCTGACGCAATATAAACTACGTGAGACTTTGTTCTTTTCTTGGATTTTTGCGTTTAGTTTCATCTTTCTATTGTGGCTAGAAGACAAAATACGAACCAATAGAAAAGGGGAACAGCAAAGAAATGTTACTCCAGCGCTTATTGGAGCAACTATAGGAATCTTTGGTAGGTTCTTGGCACATTTTGTTTCTGGAATAGTTTTTTTTGGCTCTTATGCTCCTGAGGGAATGAGCCCCATTATTTACTCTGCTATCTATAACGGTGCCTACATAGTACCAGAGCTTCTAGTTAGTGCTTATTTCATATATTTGCTTGCCAAAAGCGGCATGATAGGAATATATAAATGAACAGAAAGCGGTAAGCGTAATGAAACTCAAAACTGGAATCAAAGGGCTTGACGAGTTAATAGGCGGCGGAATCGAGTCTGGTTCGCGAAACATTCTTTATGGACCTGTGGGAGCTGGAAAAACCGTTTTTGCCATGCAGTTTCTTTGGCAAGGACTGCAAGAAGGGGAAACCGTTGCTTTCGACGTTATGGATAAGCCGTTTCCACGGTTGAGAGCATACTTCAAATCTTTTGGATGGAACATAGAACCCTATGAGAAGGCAGGAAAACTGATCGCCATACAAGCCTTTCCCCATTTTGAACCTTACCCAAAAGACCCAAGAGTAATTTACTTCGGTCTGGACAACTTTGAGGAAATGAAACGTATCGATAACTTGCTTTCAGAAAAGAAGGTGACAAGATTCGCAGCTGGAGATTTCAGCGAACAACTCTTCTCCTTATACGATTTGAAGTACATGGAACCTGTGGAAGATTGGACCATCAACTGGTGCCACTTCGACAACATTGTCAACATAGATATAATGACCGAGGCTACGCAGAAAGACGTTGCAACTCAGCGGGCAACCGATCTCGACCTAAACAAATCCCATAACATTTTCTTCTTCAGGTTTAATGAAGAAAAATGTCGCAGAGAACTGCGCATAGTGAAGATAGAAGGCTGCGACCATCCGTTGGAATGGTTGCCTTTCAAAATAACCAGCAAAGGCGTTAAAATGTTGAAAATATAGCTCCTTTGGACACGGTTGAAGTGGGAAAACTCCATACTAACGAGCTTAGAAAACTGCTTAAATGCATAAAGAAACACCCAAAAACCATAATCCCGCCCGCGCCTGGCTTCGACTCAGGCGTTCACACAATAAACGAAAACGAATATCTCGTGGTATCCACAGATCCCTGCATCGGCGTACCGGAGAAATGGTTTGGCTGGCTACTTATACACTATGCAGCATCAGATGTAGCCTTGTTCGGCGCGAAACCAGAATTTTGCACAATAACGCTGACAGGTCCCCCGTCAACGGAAGCGAATACCTTCATAAAAGTTATGAAGCAAATCTGTGCGGCAGCAGAGGAGCTTAACATGACAATTGTAACTGGACACACGGGAACCTATGATGGGCTTTCAACACTTGTTGGAGTGTGCACTGCTTATGGTGTCGTTCACAAAGATAAGCTGATTACTCCAGGAGGCGCCCAAGCTGGAGACCATATACTTTGCACTAAGCAAATTGGTCTCGAAACAGTTGTCAACTTCGCTCTCACACACAGAACCCTTGCAGAGAAACTCTTCACTACCGCTCGAACCCGAGCGCTTCAAAACCTAGTAAACAAGCAAACATGCGTCAAAGAGGCATCTCTTCTCGCTGATCTCGGAGGAGTTCACGCTATGCATGATACCACTGAAGGAGGGCTGGTAGCAGCTTTGAACGAAATGGCTGAAAATTCAAATCTCGGTTTTACTGTGGATTCGGATAAGTTTCCAATTTTGGAAGAGGCACAGATTCTTCGGAAGCACTTTGATCTTTCGCAAAGAGAGCTTCTCTCAATCTCTTCTACTGGCACTCTTCTAGCTGCAGTCGACCCTGAGAAAAGAGAGCAAGCGCTTCGGGAATTGCAAAAACAGGGTATAGAAGCTAGTTTGATAGGTACTTTCACGAAGAATAGAAAACGGGTGATGCGGCAGGTGAGAAAGAAAGTGGATTTTCCGGAAGAGGCTGAGGATCCTTATGCCAAAATAATGTTGTGATAACTTGCTGTATTGCTGATTCATATTTGGTTTTCATAATTCTTTTCTCTCAAGATTCCTACTAGAACACGGTAGCTAAGAGTATGAGGAGCCTTCTTGCTGTTCTTTGCGTTCTCCTTGCTTTCGTCTCAGCGTGTGGATTTGCCATTGCATATTCTGAGACTATCGAACTGCCAGGAGGAAAAAGCGAAATTAGGACTGTAAACCTGAACGAGGGAGACGAATTTTCTGGGCAAGTAATTGTATTGGGCAACGCAATTAACTTCTCTGTTTCCGATCCCGATGGTATGATAATCCTGAACTACACAATTGCTAACCCAACAAACTTTCGATTTACCGCCGCGAAAACAGGCACGTACAGCTTCAGCTTTGAAAACCGGTTCTCAGAAGAAATCAAATCCGTAACTCTCAACTACAACGTGCAACATTACATTTTTGGTTTTCCGCAAGAGTACATTCTCCTTTTTTTCATAGTGGGCCTTGCTATTGTCGGCGTTGTGGTCTTCGTCGCGATGTCACCGAAGCCCTAAAACTGTAATGCTGCAAAAGATTAAAGAAGGAAAACACCGATTTTTCACTTCAGATAAGTTGAAGGATATATGGACAAGATAGAAGAGAACCGAAAGCGGTTGGATAATGCGCAGGGATACAGCGAAGTGTGGGAAATAGTAAAAGACAACGCGAAGGCTGTTTTGAAGCAACAACGGCGAGGAATGATGCTTTTCCTCGATGACATGCCTCTCAGGCTTGGGGCGTACCATCCATTAGGAACAAACAACATAGTTTTAAACCGTGTTCTTGTCCAAATAGTTGAAGCAACCACGAAGTCTAGAAAGCTGTTAAACGCTTTCGTCTATACACTACTACTTCATGAGTACCTTCACGCCTTAGGGTACATCGCGGAAGTTGAAGTGCGACCCCTCGTTTATAGGGTTTCTAAAGCGTGCTTCGGTGAGGAACATGTTGCCACGCGGCTGGCGAAGTCAGGTCCTTGGTCTTTACTGCGGGGGGTCCCGTTGGGTGCTTTGAAGGCGCCAAGACGTGTGATGGAAATTGTGAAGGATTTTGAAAAGACGAATCAGAAATACATAGTTTAGTCGCGATTTCCCGGGTTTGCAGCTTAAAATCGTGAAACGAGGCTCGCTGAGCCGTTAAAGCTACCCAAAATCTTAAAAACGAATCAGCCAATCAAGTGTTTGGATTATGGAGAGAACGGGCTTGGTTTACTGTACTAAATGCGGAGCCAAAAACGAGGACGATGCCAAGGTCTGCGCGGATTGTGGTGCGCCACTGCAAGTATCTCGTCCGGAAAAAAAGTATCGCTCGGACGATGAATGTTTTGGGTCGCGTGAACGCCATCATGTTGAAGATGAATGTTTTGGGTTGCCTCATGGGGGGGCTATAGCGGGGATAATCTTTGGAGTTATGATTGTCTTCTTTGGGCTGGCGATCTTGTTAGGGCTTGCTAATGTATGGATTTACTTGTGGCCACTCATAATAGTTATTGTTGGCATACTGCTTATCGCTGGCGCGCTCTACGGAATGCGGCGCAGACACTAGTCATTTTCCACGCTTTTTCTACCGCAAATTCCGCATTCTTCAATGGGACAAGCGTCGCAAATTTCTTTGTGGTCGAGTTGAGAAAGCAGTATTCTAGTATAAAGCCAAAAAATGCTTAAGGCAATCAGATAAAAATCGACAATGATATTCTGAGTTATTGCGTCGACTCCAACAAGAAGTAGAAGCATACCAAAGATAAAGAAAGTATTCACTGAGAGGTGAATAGAGCTTTTACCCCAGTTAAACAGGTGATACTGAAGCAGCCCACAAGAAACTCCTATGAGACCGATCCAAAAAACCAGGCAATGGTTCAACCAAATTGGTAGATTAGCAAAGAAGTACAGTGCAACTCCAAGGAGAGAAAGAACAGCGCCTAAAATCAATCCCACGCAACCAGCGCAAAAAACTCTGTTGCCCACTCGAAATACGTGAGCACCAAAGTTTCCGCAATTAGGGTGATGCCCACGAAATGCGTACTTTTCCAGCGAACCAGCTGATTCGTGAGCAAACCCTTCCTGCTTTATCTTTCTAAAATGAAACATTTTTGAGCATTTTGAAGGAAATGCGCCAGCAAGAATTCCTAGGACGCAGACAATGCTGAAAACAGTACCGACGAGAGGTTTTCGCCAAGAAACTTCATTTTGTGTTGTTGGCGCCACGTTTGCAAATAAGGCGATGAGGATTAGTCCTAAAAAGGAGAATGTGAGGAAAAATATAGTGGCAAAGTTGTGGTGTGTTCTCAAAACAGTTCCCTTAACGCTTTCAAAAGACCTTGGCTTGCAAGGTAAGCAGCTAGTTCAAGGACTCCAAGAGGGGGAGGAAGATATTCACCCATGACAAACCAATATTCTTTCGGCGGTTCTACGAAAAGAACTCTCATCAAGTGTCCCAGCTTAACTCTAAGCTTTCATGTTCATTACATCTTATTAAAACTGTAAAAAGCTTTCACGGTCGAAAAGACTTTTTGTCTTATAGGAAGCTTGTCTTCTAAGCATGGATTGAAGCTTCAAGAAGATTCTTGCGTGTTCTTTGTTGGGATGGTTTTGACAACATTGAATCTCGCATTTGAGGCGGTGGATTATGATTCAAGTCTCTGTAGAGACCATAAGAGATTGTTAGTGTTGCTTTAGTTATTGAGGTATTAGTGTTCTAAGGCGTTCGACAAACTCGTTGTCTGTGTTTTCTTCAAGTTCAACGTGTTGAAACAGGCCTAGACCAGAGTAGAAGCTTTCGAGTATCTCTTTCTGCACGACTGTTGCCCCTGAATTCAAGTATTCTTGCATTGCTTGACTGAAAGATTCAAGGTTTTCGGCGATTTCGTTTTTCCTTATGGAATAGTTTTGTTCCAAGTATGTGTAAATAACATTAGTTGCTGTGGTCCCGAAAACTCGGTTGAGTGTCTTATCTACCGCTTTGTTGAGCATTTCTTCGTATCTGCTTGTTTTTTTGCAAATCTGTAGGGTCATCTTAGCGATCTCTTTAATTATAGTAAATAAAAGCATATATTACGATTTAATAAACCTTCGTGTCTAAATGTACAACACAAATACAACTGCAGCGAGGATTTTTCAGATGCGTGCATCTCTAGGTTGATGGTTAAACAATGGGAAAAGCTATCAAAAAAGCTGTCAAAAAGCTATCAAACACCAAAAACTAGGAAAACTGAAAACTTCAATGCACAACAGTGGAACAAAGGCTGCACAAACAAGCGTTTTGAGAGCTCCGAAAGAAAGAACATGAACAATCCATTTTTGGCTTCTTCTCGTGAACAAGGTTGAACGCATAGAGGAACACAGTTTTACAACGCTCTAAGACGTTCTCACAAAACTCAATTGTACCGTAGTTTTGTTTGAACAATGGTGAACTTGTTCAGAACATAGGGTTGAACAAATTGAAGAAAACAATAAGATTCATTGCAGATTTCAGAAAATCGGAATTTTGTTCCAGAGTTCAGTTGGGAAAATCAAAAATTTGCGCACGATGTGCGATTTACCCAAAAAAGTGAGGGGGGTGGGATTTGAACCCAACCAACCAACCAACCACGGACGACGACGGACGACGGAACGACCAACGACGGGACAAACGACGGACGACGGTTAATGGACGACGGGAAAAAGGTTAACTATTTTTTTCCTTCCATCTGTGGATAGTAATGGAATAGGAATAAGGAAGGATGGATATAGAGAGAATAGAGTGAGGGGTAAGAAATGCACAAAAACCAGCCAACTCCGCGCAATGTCCGGTATTCTAGAAGCTGAACCTGCCTTGTTTGATTAATGTCTTTCCATCGAGTTCTACAGTGGGCTCTGCAATAGTGGATCTGAAACCCCAATCGCTTTCGTTTTTTCCACCAATCTTAGAGTTGTCACCTATACCTATCGTAGCTGTTCCAAGGACGATGGGGTTGTAGACGAATCCAGTCTTGGCTTTTGGGTTTATACCCAGTGTAAACGTTCCTATCCTGTCTTTGTCTCCCGTTCCTTTCTCCCACATTTCCTTTACTACATCGATGTTCTTACCTCCTTCGAAAGTCACCAACTTACCATCTTTGAAATCCCATCTGACATTGGGGACTAACACACCTGTTGTAGGTTCAGGGACATCAGAAATGAAAGTGCCATCCGCAGTTGCCTCTGAAGGAGCGAGCCGTACTGCCCCGCCAGGCAATCCAACAAAAATAGCTCCCTTTTCTACGTCCTCTTCATCAACTACACCATCATATATGTTGACGGGTCTGTCTGCAAGGTTGAAGGTTAGGTTAGTTCCATTGGGAGCTGTAATGTGTACTCTCTGTGCTTGTTCTAGAAGGCTTCTAAGCTTCTTTCCTAGTCTTCTCATGTCTTCGTATTTCACATCCAAAGCGTCGTAAACATTCTTCTTCCATTCTTGGAAGTTGAACCCATAGGTTTTAGCTCGTTGAGGTGTCACGTGTCCCAACAGTATCTCTGCAGATCGAATCCTCCGTTCAAAGAGTCTATCATAGAAGGGTTTGTCAGCTTTGGAAACTGCATTCCACCTTTCGGCGGAAACCTGCCTTAGTCTCTCGGGCTCTTCTGGGCCTGATATGAAAATACTGGCAGTGGCTATGTCCACCAGTGAAAGCCCAAAGGGGTTAGAAGTCTTAAGATCTTCCAAATCACCATTTAGCAGCCTGTCATAGAAAATCTCATCCGTCCCAAACTCTGTATGAATTTGAGCACCAGCTCGTATACATTCTATAGCTAGGGCTTCTGCCAAATCAAGCGTGTGGCGCCAAGTGAAAATCGTCACCCTATCGCCCTTCCCTATTCGAAGACAAGTCCTTACTACTTGGTTCACAAACGAATGGGTCGACATTTCAACTCCCCTTTATAACCTTCCCAACTTTGCTATAAAGGTTTTACACCCAACCATGCGCTATTTGCAGATTTTGCTTTTATATGGCAAATCTCATAGAATAGTTAATTGTGAACTAGTGGTCCATATGCAGGTGACCTGTTAATGGATACAAGAAGGACTTCAACAAGTGATGGACTCAGCAAAGAACTGGGTTGGGCTGCAAAGCGCGTTTTGGAAGACTTGGTTCTAGTGGGCGACAAAGTCTACATGAAAGGTCTCTCCGGAGACACTCAGAAGTTCATGCAAGAAGAGTCAGCCCGACTGAAGGCGAAATTGCTGCTGGACCCAAGGAAGGCAAAGGTTGGTGAAGAGATTCATATGCAGTTCCATCTCGCCAATGAAGGGAAAATTCCAGTTTTTCTGACCAAGATTGAGGAGATCCTCCCACCAGCCTTTGAGCTGGTTGCCAAGCCTGACTACAGTCACCTTAGTGCAGGTTTTCTCGATTTGAATAAGAGACAGCTCAACCCTTCAGAAACTGAAGATCTCCATCTTGCCTTCATACCTCTAAGTGAAGGTACATTTTCAGCAATGCCAAAGATCAGCTACTTTAATGGAGCAGAACAGCAAATGACTTGTGAGCCCTGCTGTGCAACTGTCGAGATTCTAGAGAATCTACTTCCAGACCGTATCAGAACTGGATACAAAGATCTCGACAACTTACTCCTAGGCGGAATACCTGAAAAATATTCAGTTATCATAACTTCAGTTTCCTGTGATGAAAGGGAATTACTCATCAAGAAATTTCTTGAAACAGCGTTGAAGGCGGGAGAAGTTACTTTCTGCTTCACGATAGACGCTATAGGTGTCAAGGCTTTGGCTGAAAAGTTTCCAGAGAATTTTTTTCTCTTCATCTGCAACCCACAAGCAGGCACAATCATCAAAGATATGCCGAACGTTTACAAACTTAAGGGTGTTGATAATCTGATTGACATCAACATTGCCTTGACTTCCGCTTTACGCAAATTGGATGGTCAGTTTCCTGGAGGGCGAAGGGCATACATCGGGATAATTTCAGACGTTCTCCTGCAACATGGGGCTATTCAGACCAGAAGATGGTTAACTGGGCTTGTCACTGAGTTGAGGTCAAGAGGTTTCACATCTCTCTCGTTGGTGAATCCTTATATGCATAGTTCTGAAGAAGTTCAAGCGATATTAGATCTCTTTGAGGGAGAGATCAGCATCTTCGAAAAGGGAGCTGAAAGATTTTTGCAGATCAAGAAACTCTACAACCAGACCTATTTGGAGAACCAACGACCGATAAGAAAGATGAGGTTAATCAGCGAACATCTGAGAAGAAGAGGCAAATGGCAAAGATACTGAAACGTGCGCACGCGTAAAAAGTAGCCAAAGGTAAAGGCAAGCCTTGATATAAGTCAAGTAGATGGTTCTCAAAGTGTCTTGTATGAAAGTCTAAGGAAAAATCAATGCGCGTGCGTGTGCCATTTAGCTCAAGAATTTAGCGACCGCGTCGACTGATTTCCTAGGACGGGGTTTTGGAGTATGGGTGGGCCATCCAAGTGCGACAGCTGCCATTAGCTTCCAAGGCTTTCCAAGGTGCTTCTTTAAAGCATCAAGCGTGTAGAAAATGTCTCCAATCCATACGGTTCCCAGCCCTAAAGCATATGCTTTCAGAAGCATATTCTGAATCGCAGCGGCTACACTGTGAATCTCAGTCTCCCAGCCTCTCTCTCCAGCATTCCAAACCATTATCACAACCTGAGCCTGCTCCATAATGTCGCAAGACAAGAATGAGGAGCCCATGTTCTCTCGACCGGTTCTTTCGGAAACCATTTCTAGTTCACGTCTGAACAGGTCGGTCAGCTCTTTTTTTGATTTGCCAGTGAGTACAGTGAACCGCCATTGTTGACCATTTTTTGCCGAAGGAGCAAAGGTGGCAGCCTCGATGACTTGCCTCACCAATTCTTCCGGCACATTCTTGTCGAGGTAACTTCGAATACTTCTTCTACCCTTTAATGCTTTGTCCAGGTCCATCTGCCTTTCCTTCTGTGTTCTTTACGGTGGGCAGATTAATCAGTTTTACGCGCGCAATGGTTGTGCTTTTCTATGTTAGCAGTGGAGATGTCTCCCGAGTTTTCCCGCACAACCCCTTTTTTTTCTCGGTGAATATACGAGTTAACGTCTTTCTCCTCTCATGACAAAGTATTTTCTGTATGGTTTGAATCCAACGTTTTGGTATACTCTGATTGCTGGCGGGTTGTCACTCGACGTGTAAATGATTGCGATGGGCATTTTCTCCAAGATTAGTCTGACTAAGTATGATACGACGGATGTAGCATAGCCTTTGTTTCTGTGAGCCTCATGAGTGGCAACTGTAGGTATATGACCTACCCTCTCAGTTAGACGTGCTCTGCCAATGGAAACAAGTTCTCCATCCTCCTTTATTCCAACCCAGTTCACGGTGCTCATTCCCTCAACAATCTGTTCACTGTTGATCTCTCCCCAAAATTCAGTGTAGACCTTCTTCATCATGGCTGCTATTTGTTCAGTGTCAGAGGAATCTAATGGGACTATTGGATGGGTGATGTGAAGCCTTTCTTCACCTTTGCTAAGCATCATAAGCATCAATTCGTGGCTCCAAGTTGGCTTATACTTCCCAAGGACGTATTTCTTATGCTGCTTCAACGACCGTTTCTTGTCTTCAGTATATTTCCATATTGAAGAATTGCTATTCTCGAGATGCTCCAATAAGCAGATTGCGGATATTTGAGAATAGAGAATGTTCTCTTTTAATATTATGAAATTCGAGAGAGTCTATTCCTAACTTACTGAGCCCCAAACTAATGAGCTTTAATTTTCTAGAGGGTTCGGTTCTATATCCTCTCTTGTCATTGTTGGTATCTTGAGTATATGCAGGCTTACTGAAAAAGCTATAATTAACAATGCCATTTGGATAATTAGGATATTAACGACAAAGATAATTGAATAGATTATCGTTGACCACAATAAGGCTATGATAAAAGCTTTGTTTCTAAGTGATATTCCCTTTCCCTCTTTATAGTTCTTTATGTAACTTCCGAACCATCTATTGTTCAACATCCAACGATGTAACCTTTCAGATCCTTTGTAGTAGCATGCAGCAGAAAGCAAGAGAAAGGGTGTAGTGGGTAAAATAGGAATGAAAATTCCGATAGCTCCAAGACCGAGAAATATTGTTCCCGCTACGATGTAGAAACCCTTTTTAAGCTTACTCGAAGTTGTTGCATCCCTTTCTTTAGTCATCGCTCAATCGTATTAGAATTGGTTCTAAGCGTTAAAAAGGAGAAGAAAGGATAAGTTGATTGTTATATTTCTTCAAGCCCTTGAAGGTGTCGTGATGTTCTTTTTCGTCTTGTAGTTGGTTTTACTCAAGTGTCAGCTATCAAAAGCAGTTGGTTGATTGGTTAGGTGGGATTTGAACCCCGCACCAAGTGGAGATGTCTCCCGCAACTTCCCCATTTTTTGCTTTTTATACTATGCTATTACTTTTTGCGCCATACTTTAAAATATACAATGGTCAAAATTATCGCTGCTGGGATACCAAAAATTACGAGCAACCAGGCTAAAGTATGGAACCAGGGATACACCCAATATGTATAAGGATAGTCTCCGAATGGGGTGAAAAAATCTCCATTGATATACATGTAAATTGAATACGCAATGAACATAAGGAACTCAAAAACCCCACTTTCAGTTGTTCCCTTACCGCGCCATCTGCCTTTAAACTCCGCTTTCTCCTCAGCTGAAAATCTATTCCACCATAAATACCAACCCACTCCAAAAGCAACCCCGACAGGTATTCCTACAATCAATAACTCCCACAATGTAAGAAATATGAAAAACTCCCAAATCCACGCTAAGGTCCATTCTCCGATGGTTGCGGTACCCATAGCTCCAATTGGAGAAGTCTCAATGAACCAAAAAAGAACCAGAAGCGCTCCTATGATAGCAACTACACAACCAATAATAAAGACCGTAAATACTTTCCAGTGTTCCTCAATTTTTCGCTTCCAAAACTCTCCGTCGCTACAATTACTCTTTTCTTCCATTTTTTCACCATTTTTTGAGTCTTCAACAAGAAGGCGACTGCATAACCCAGAAATCTATTTATGGATTATTAGTATAAAAGATGTTTCATCAAAACATTGGTTCAATTCTAAATTATTAACATCAATCTTTGGAGTAGGAACCAAAAGAATTGGTTGTAAGGACAATAGCAAGGGAAACGTCTTAATTCCGAGGAAGTTTTTTGCCAAAAACATCCTAAGCAAGAAATTGGTAAGATTAATTGTGTTGGTTGGTTGGGTGGGATTCGAACCCCCCACACACATTTTGCGAACTGAGGGCTGATTTGCTCGAATGAAAGTGCAGTGTCAAGGCGCGCAGTTTATAAGCGACTCTAAGGTAAGCATTCCAGAATTAGTGTTCTGACGAAACTAGTTCTTTCAGCGAATCGGAGGTGTAGTCTAGATGTCGTATGGAAGTAGAGAACCAAGAGAAATGCACAAGGCAGTTTGCGCGGAATGTAAACAAGAATGTGAAGTTCCGTTCAAACCTGACGGAAGCAGACCCGTATACTGCCGAGAATGCTATGCAAAGAGAAGACCCCCAAGAAGAAATAGATATTAAACTCACAAGCTGACTTCCTATTCTTCGTTCACAAT